>DIVN01000090.1 GCA_002435875.1 Anaerolineales bacterium UBA6131 | reverse complement strand
TATAATAGGCGTTGTTGGGCGAGTAGCTCAGTCGGTTAGAGCACACGGCTCACATCCGTGAGGTCATAGGTTCGAGTCCTATCGCGCCCATGCTTCTCTTGCTCCGCTCCGAAAGGGCCACATCGATGCTCTCCCTCAGCTATTCGACGCGCTTGTTGCTGGCCGTCCTGCTATGGCTCGGCCTCTATGTCATGGGCACCAATCTGGCGTGGTGGTTACGCACAGAGAAGCCTGGCAAGATCGGGCGTGTCCTGAAGTTCTGCAAGAATTGGAGTGTCAGGCTGTATCTGGGCGAGGCATTGCGCGTCCTGTTCCACCTGGGTCCGCCCTATCTGGTTCTGCTTGGAGGATGGGCAAGTCCCGCTGACCTGGGCCTGGTGGGCCATGACTGGATCAGTGGCATCGGTTATGCGGCGGGCATTGGAGTTGGTGCGCTTGCGCTCATGATTGCCGTCTGGGGCCAGCGCGCCCATCTGCTCGGAAGAGGCGACCCGACGCGGAAGCCCATGTGGGTACAGCAAGCACAGGATGGATGGCTGGTCCTGAGCGATGCGATTCTGTTGGAAGTTGGCTGGGCGTTTTGTCGTGCACCATTCGTGATTATGGCGGGCGGTTACTGGGGGCCGTATGTGGCCCTGCTCACCGTTGCGTTGGCGGGAGCTCTGAACGCCGGGACCCGCGCTGCACTCGATCAGCAAGGAACACGCGAAGAGATCGTGCTGACGGCCTCTGTTGCTGTGGTCAGCACCACGCTGTACATCTTTGCCCAGAATCTGTGGCTCAACATAGGCGTACACCTGCTGCTAGGGCTTGGGGTGTTGGGACTGCAGCGGCGTTTTGACAAAAATGCCCCGCTGGCCGTTTCAGGGCAATAGGGGCTGAAGATGCAGAGGTTGTGCAAGACGGGGGCAAAGGAAGAAAGCCCCCGTCTTGTTCTTTGTCCAGGACTTTGCCAGCGGCTGCGAGGTGCCGTCGGGTGCTAACGCACGATGAAGGCCAGGGCGAAAAGCAGTACGAACATGGCTGCAGCGATAATGCCTATCTTGCGCAAGTCAGCGAGGACATAGTGGTACTCGGATGCCAGGTTGACGTGCGTCCGCGCTGCGGTCCGGCTGGATGCCGTGTATGTCTGGCTAACGCCCGGTGCTTGCGGCGTTGCGACACTGCTCGGCGCGGGACGAACCTGTCTGGTGGAAGCCTTGCGTGCTTTCTTGGACTTGGCCATGGTGATTGTGCAACTCCTTCAGTACTACATTGGCGAAACGCGTCCGCAAGTATACGACGCGGGCGGTGTTCTGGCAAATAGCCGTTTGGGGCGGTGTGCGCCTGACCCGCTGCAGTTATCTAAGGCGTCTCTGCACCAACTGCAGGATCATGTGGGCTTCAGGCAGGTGCAGGCGAAGAACGAAGGCAGCATAGACCAGTACACCAACGGTGGCTGAGAGAGCAGTGCAAAGGGCCAGAGAAAGCATCCCTGGGGAAGGCAGGAGCGAACGGAGACCCAGGAAGCTGAGGTAGGTACAGATGGCCATGGCGATGGAGGCAACGATGATGCGCACAGTCGTCGAGGCCAAGTGTTCCTCGTGCAGGTTGCCAAGTCGACGGTGCATCAGGTCGAGCATAATGAAGGCATGGCTGGTCAATTGCAGCGAATTGGCTAGAACCAAGCCCATCATCCCCCAGCCCAGATAGAAGGCAAAAAGCGGTGCGACGCCGAGGTAGATAAAGACGGAGAGAATGCCCACCAAGACCGGGGTGACCGTGTCTTTCTGAGCATAGAAGGCAAAGATCAGCAGCAAGTCGACTGCCGAGAAGGGGGTGCCCAGCATGTAGCCCATCAGGGCAAGTGTTGCCTGAGATGAATCCAGTGCGGTGAACTCGCCATGCTCGAAGAGCAGCGAGATCAGCGGGCGACCGAGGATCATCAAGCCTACCGTGGCGGGGATGATGAGGAGAAGAACAAGGCGCAGACCGAGCCCCAGGGTGTGGGCAAAGTTCTGACGATCGGTATCCAGGTTAAGGCGGGAGAGTGTGGGCAGAATGGCCATAGATACGGCGGTCGACACCAGCCCAAGGGGGAACTCGCGCATGCGCGTCGCGCTCTCCATCCAGGCGATAGCCTGCTCGCCGACGCGTGAAGCCAGATTGCGATCAATGATGATGCCAATCTGACTGACCACCAGGCTGAACAATACGGGTATGTAGAGCCTAGTAATGCGTCGCAGTGCAGGATGGTTCCAGTCAAGGACGAAGCGGATCCGTGTACTGCGCAGGCCAGGAAGTTGTACAAGCATTTGTAGGAACGCACCGATGACGACGCCGAGGGTCAGACTGGAAATATCGATTCTTCTGGCGAGCAATTGGGTACTCAACACGCTGCCGAGATTGAAGACAGCAGCGCCAACAGCGGCGTAGGCAAAGACCTGACGCGCGTATAGCACCGCAGTGAGCACTCCAGAAATCCCAAAGAAGAGAATGGCGGGGGAGATGATGCGTATAAGCAGGGTGGTGAGCTGTTGCAGTTCGGGGCCAAAGCCGGTAACCAGAACCCGCGTGAACAGAGGGGCTGCCAACTCCGCCAGCAGGAGCATTCCCCCCATGACGACGACCACAGTGCTCAGGATGACGCTAATCAGGTGCCAGAGTTCTTCCTTTTGGCGATGCTCGGCATATTCGCTGAGAACGGGTACCAGCGCGGCGCTGACCATCCCGCCTACAAGCAGCTCGTAGATATTCTTGGGAATCAGGGAGGCCACCGCAAAAGCACTCATGGAGCCGGAGGCCCCGAAGAAGTAGGCGTTGCGGTTTTCGCGGAGCAGGCCCAGAAGGCGGCTAGCAATGTTGTCGAGCGACACTATGAAGGCGGCCCCGGCGATGCCCCGGCCGAGGGAGGACACGGCCGCTTTGCCAGGTGCCGCCGAAGGCTGCTCTGACTGAACGTCGGACGATGGAGCGGCGGGGTGATCCGGAGCCGTCACGGGTTTGTCCGCTCCGGCGGACGAATCCGGCACTGATGCGCTGCAGCGAGCAACTGCGTTGTGGAATGACCTTCCGTGTATGGTAGCAAGATAACCTTGCCGCCGTACTGAGCGACGATTGATGCTTCAGGCAGCAGCTTACTGGCTGCGGCATCAGGACCAGGCAGGTAGTCGCCCCCTTTGACATAGATGTCTGGTTTCAAGCTGGCAACGATGTTGCAGGCCGTAAGCTCGTGGAAAATGATGACATAATCTACGCAGCTCAGGGCAGCCAGTATCTCAGCTCTCTCGCCCTCGGGTACGAGCGGCCTGCCGGGACCCTTGAGCTGCTGCGATGACGTATCGCTGTTGAGTCCCACGAACAGGGAATCACCCTGGTGGCGCGCTGCCTGCAAGTAGCGGACATGGCCGACATGCAGCAAATCGAAAACGCCGTTGGTAAAGACGACGGTGTGCGCTACTCGTCTGCATTCGTCGCGCATCGTCAAAGCCTGGGTGAGACCGATCACACAGCCCATCAGGCAGCTCCGTCAGGCTGGACAGTTGCGGCAATGATCCGGGTGAGGATGGGCACAATGGCCTGCACGGCACGGGCGCGGTGGCTGATAGAGTTTTTTAGAGTGGGGCTGAGCTCGCTCATGCTTTGATGGTACTCTGGCAGGTAGAAGATCGGGTCATATCCGAAGCCATGGGCTCCGCTGGGGTGAAAGGCGATCTTGCCGGTACAACTGCCTTCGGCATGGAATATCTCACCTGTGGGGGTGGCCGCCACCACTACACATCGGAAGTGGGCGGTCCGCTGCGGCCAGGGTACTGTGCAGAGCCGCTGTAAGAGCAGCTCGTAGCGAGCGATATCGTCGAGACCGGGGCCGCCTTGGCGAGCGGAGTAAATGCCAGGTTCGCCGTCTAGCGCCTCGACCTCGAGCCCAGAGTCGTCAGCCAGGGTCAACAAGCCGCTGGCCTGCTGTCCAGCCAGCGCCTTGGCGCGAGCATTCTCCAGATAGCTGGTGCCTGTTTCTTCGCCGTCAAGTTTGAGCCCGAGCTGGTGAGGGGATTCGAGGGAAATGGGTAAAGAGGCAAGGAGCTGCTCGAACTCACGCAGCTTGCCTGCGTTGTTGGTGGCTATCAGAATGGGAACCATGTCGGCACTATAGCACACAATCGCCCATCTCTCAATTTGACGCTGGCGGCTGTTTGTTGTAGGATGGCGGCATTCTTTCAGATTATTCATCTAGTTGGGCTGCAGATGAATCCTGCGCATCTATGTCACATGCTGCAGCCATCCAAGAGTCTGTGCCGTGCAAGCGGCATGACCGACCAGGTGGCGATCGCTGACATCGCCGGCGGCCTGGATTGCATCGTTAGTAGGCAACTGGAGGGAACGACAGGGTGGCCCGAACAAAGGGAACACAGCCGCTAACTCTTATCGTAGTGCCTCACTCCGAGCGAGCGCCGCTCAGCTTTCGTGTGGCGCCATGGTGCCTGACACTATCTGTGGTGGGGGCGATGCTGTTGGCCATGGGGGGCGCAGTGCTGACAGTTCGGGCGTATCGCCTTGGGCAGGAAGTACGCGAACTGCGATTGGATCACGAGCTGCAGTTCGCACGCGAGCAAGAGATGCGCAGTACTATCCTGTCTCAACAGGAAGAGGTACGCGAGCTATCCACGCTGGTTGAAGGCCTCGGCTCGGAGCTTGCGAGTGTCAGCGCGCTTAGCTCGGATGTCCGTGAGCTAATCGGATTGCCTCCGGCGCAGCCCAGACTGCGGCCGACACCGGCGGTCGCCTCGCTGTCTCCGTACGGGCGGGCGGTCCCCGCAGAAGCTGAAGGCGGAAGCACGGGAGCGCAAGGCGGCCAACTGACAACCACGAACCCTGTACGTAGCATGATGAGCGCCGTTGAGATGGGGCAGGACGTTGTCGAGATGCAGGTGACCCTGCCAAGTATGGTGCGTGAGCTGCTGCAGTTGCGGACCGAGGTTGTGGAACGCATGGAGAGGATTGAGCCCGAGAAGCGTGCCACTCTGGCTGACTTGGAGAAGCAGCTCAAGCTTCTCGCAGCCGCCCCGCACCTGTGGCCCACCGAAGCGAGACGGCTTTCATCGAAGTACGGCTATCGCGAGCTGCTGGGGAAGGTGGAGTTCCACAAAGGGATTGACATTCCCGTGTGGCATGGGACCCAGGTCTTTGCTACAGCGGATGGTGTGGTCAAGAAGGCGGGCTGGCAATCTGGCTACGGCTGGACTGTAGAGATTGAGCACGCGCTGGGCTTCAGTACCGTATATGGGCACAATTCCAAGCTGTTGGTCGATGTGGGGGATGAGGTTGGCGCCGGCGCTGCCATTGCCCTGTCCGGCAACTCTGGACGCTCGACAGGGCCGCATGTTCATTATGAGATAAGGCTGGACGGTGTGGCTGTTGACCCGCTGCGGTATCTCGAGATGGACGCGCCTGTGGTGGTGACCAACTAGACTCGGGAGGGAATTTGTTCGGTAAGGACCGTGCAAATGTGGCCTTTGACGGCAAGATCGAGAATGTGCTGGGTGCCAATACCAGATTCGATGGGCAGTTGAAGGCGCAGGGCAACATCCGAGTTGACGGGTACTTTGACGGTTCCATCGAGACAGCTGGCAATGTGGTGATCGGGCAAGCTGCCAGGGTGAATGCCAGCATTGTCGCGAACAATGTGCAGGTTTGGGGAGCCCTTCAGGGACGAATCCTGGCCTCAGGACGGCTGGAAATCTTGCCATCGGGACGGGTGTGGGGAGAAGTTCGTGTAGCGGCCCTGCTAATCGACGAGGGAGGCGTGTTCCGCGGGGAGAACCTGATTGTCGGTAAGGATGAGGAGCCCTTCCTACTTGAGGGAGGATCGGCCAAGCCACCGAGTACAGGTGAAGAGTCCTGAGCAAGAGATTGTTGCTGTGGTATTGGCCCAGCGCTAGCTGCGATATGGCTACCGCTGGGCTTTGGTTTTTTGTTCGGGTACCTGGAGTGCGGCTCTTATACTGCCGCACGATTGCCACTTGTCAGAAGGCCATGAGCTGACCGAACTTGAGTGCGACGGCCGGAAGCACAAGAAGGACAAAATTGACTGCGGCGTGGCATCCTATGCTGCCGGTAAGCCCGTGACGCCTGTAGACTTGACCGTAGAGAGCGCCGAGGGCCATCATGGCGACAACTACAGCGGCGATGGCCAGCGGGAAGATGTTGGCGGCCGACGCGAAATACACTGCCTGCGCGCAGCCGAAGAGAAAAGCCCCATCGAGTAGCCCTCGCTCACGCTGCACCACACCGCGGAAGAAGGCCTCTTCCAGCACCGGGGCCAGAAAGACCGCGCGCTCCATCAGGGTTTGAATGCTGTCGACGGCGTAGAGGCGTACGGCGGTAGCGTAGAAAAAGTCG
>DIVN01000207.1:753-2642 GCA_002435875.1 Anaerolineales bacterium UBA6131 | reverse complement strand
CTTTGCCATCCTCACTCTCTCCTTCTGCAGAGCAGCCCTATATGGCGCAAACTCGGCTATTATACACAGAATTGCGTTCTTGGCAAATCCGCGCCACCCGATAGATATTTGCGGCTCGAAACCGCCTCACCGCCTCAGCTCATCGGCCTGCCAGCCCAAACCCTCCCGTAAGCTCTAACATGCGCTGCTCTGGCAGCTGCGCATAATGCTCGAACTCCATCGTGAATGTGCCCCGACCCTGAGTCATGGAGCGCAGGTCGGTCGCATAGCCAAACATCTCTGACAATGGCACCGTCGCATGGATCACCTGGAACAGGTCAGAGCGCATCTCCATGTCCCCTATCTGCGCCCGGCGGGAGTTCAAATCTCCCAGTACGTCGCCCACGTATTCCGCAGGCGTGAGCACTTCCAGCTTCATAATCGGCTCCATCAACACCGGGTTGCCCTCGGCAAGGCCTTTGCGCAACGCCAGAGCTGCCGCTGCCTGGAACGCTTGATCCGTCGAGGTCTCCAGATCTTGCCTGGCATCGACGAGACTCACGGAAACGTCCACCACCGGATATCCCATGATGGTGCCGCTCTCCAGCGCTCCTTGCACACCCTGCTCGACCGCCTGAATAAAATTCGCCGGTATCTTCCCGTCGGGCAAGTGGTTCTCAAAATGCAGGCCGCTGCCTCGTGCGCGAGGCGCTAGCTCAAGCCAGACCTGACCAAAATAGCTCTTTGCCCCTGCCTGGCGTGAGAACTCGGCGTCAACACGTGCTGGCCGAGTAATCGTCTCCCGGTACGACACCTGAGGCTTGCCGACATTGGCCTCTACGCGAAATTCGCGCACCATCCTGTCAATCAGCACATCCAAATGCAGCTCGCCCATGCNNTCTTGTCCTGGTCGGCCTTGGTGCGGGGCTCGACGACGACGGAAATGACCGGCTCGGGGAACTTGATGGACTCGAGCACAATCGGGTTCGAGACGTCGCAAAGGGTGTCGCCCGTGAAAGTGAACTTCAGGCCCACCACTGCACCGATATCGCCAGCTTCGATGGACCCCACATCCTCACGCTGGGCTGCGTACATGCGCAACACACGTGCGGCACGCTCTTTGCGATCCTTCGTGGCATTGAGCAGACGACCTGTGGTACTCAGCACTCCCGAGTAGACACGCACATAGGCCAGGCGTCCAACAAAGGGATCGGAAACAATCTTAAAAGCCAACGCGGCCAGCGGTTCCCGGGCATCGGTTTGGCGTGATTCTTCCTGCTTGGTATAGGGGTTCCAACCCTTGACAGGAGGCACTTCGAGGGGTGAGGGAAGATAATCAACAATAGCATCAAGAAGACACTGCACACCCTTGTTTCTTAGTGCTGCACCGCACAACACCGGTACAAGCTGCGCTTTGATCGTCGCCGTTCTCAACGCGGCCCTAAGCTCCTGCGAGGTAATCTCCCCGCCTTCCAGGTATTTGGTTGTCAAAGCGTCGTCGGATTCCACAATCCGCTCGACAAGCGCTTCGCGCCACTTTTCCGTTTCTTCCGCAAGCTCCGCAGGCACCGGGCCCACCACTGGCTGGGTACCCATCTCATCCGTAAACATCAGCGCGCGGCCTTCAAGAAGGTCCACCACGCCTTGAAAGGACGAGCCGCTACCAATTGGCACTTGAAGAGGAACGGGCACTGCATGCAAACGGTCACGGATCATATCCACCGAGCGCCAGAAGTTAGCGCCCAGCCGATCCATCTTGTTCACAAAACAAACGCGTGGCACTCCAAACCGGTCGGCCTGATGCCACACTGTCTCAGACTGAGGCTCAACGCCCGCCACACCGTCCAGTACAACCACACCCCCGTCGAGCACCCGCAGGCTTCGTTGCACTTCTGCCGTGAAATCGATGT
>DIVN01000207.1:0-746 GCA_002435875.1 Anaerolineales bacterium UBA6131 | reverse complement strand
CGCGCTCCTGCTCCATCCAGTCGGTTACGGTAGTCCCATTGTCCACGCTGCCCAGGCGATACGTTCGCCCGGTGTAATAAAGAATCCGCTCGGTCGTCGTAGTCTTGCCGGCGTCGATATGGGCAATTATCCCTATGTTCCTGGTCCGCTCTAGCGGGGCCGCACGTGACATCGGTTCTTCTTTCCGTTTGTCTACACCCGGAGCAACGCATCCTGGCAGTATCTCCATCCGCGTCGGCTACAACAGACCGATGCACGATCACTCTCTGCCGGCTTGTTCGCACTCGCCGTCTACCAGCGATAATGAGCAAAGGCCCTGTTCGCCTCAGCCATCTTGTGCGTGTCATCCCGGCGCTTGATCGTTGTGCCAATCCCCTTGGCCGCATCCATCAGCTCACCGGCCAGCTTCTCGGCCATGGACTTGCCCGGACGGGCATGGGCAGCCTGCAACAACCAGCGAACCGCCAAAGAGGTGCGACGCTCATCAGATACTTCCACTGGCACCTGATACGTCGCTCCACCTACGCGGCGTGGCTTGACCTCAACCGTCGGAGCGGCATTGCGCACCGCCTGCTCCACAGTCTCGAACGCATCCTTGTGTGTCCGCTCGGCGATCAGATCGCACGCATCGTAAAAGATCCGCTGGGCCAGGCTTTTCTTGCCCTCCACCATGATCTTGCTGATGAAATGGGCAACCATACGGCTCCCGAACCTCGGATCCGGCTGCACTTCACGTTTGACCACCA
>DIVN01000021.1 GCA_002435875.1 Anaerolineales bacterium UBA6131 | reverse complement strand
GCTTGGGCATGCGCGACAAAGCCTATGTACGTGCGGATTCGCTCTCCGGTGGACAGCAGCAGAGGGTTGGGATCGCCCGTGCCCTCATGCAGGATCCCAAGCTAATCCTGGCCGATGAGCCCGTTGCTTCACTAGACCCGGTCCTCTCGCACTCCATTCTCAAGTATCTCGAGGGGTGCAACAAGGAAGATGGCATTACCGTGCTGTGCAGTCTGCATTTTCTCGACCTGGTCCATCGCTATGCCACGAGCGCCATTGGTCTCAAGGCGGGCCAGCTGGTGTTTCAAGGTCTGCCCACCGAGATCGATGATGCGCAGTTCAAGGCGATTTTCGGGCAAGAGGCCGAGCGGGTCACCATTCTCTAGCCGGTGCCTCGACTGATTCTGGCTGCCTCTGCGACATGATCTCATCAACGCGAACCGAGATGCTATATGAACACTCCAACCACTGAGTCCTCAAGTGGGTCCGCCCGAGCTCTTCTGGCGGGCGCGCTGTCGCTGCTAATCCCTGGTGCAGGGCAGCTTTCGTTAGGCAAGTGGCGCCGTGCCCTGGGTATCCTCTCCACGCTACTGTCGCTGGCCTTCTTGATCCAGTGGGCGTTTTCCGAGCTTGACATTGGTCAGACGACTTGGGGTTCGAGGACAACCAGTTGGCTGTGGGCGGTTCTCGCCCTGTTCTGGCTGTGGAACGTTTTCGACGCATACCGTGTGGCTCACGGCGCGACATCATTCACTGGTCTGGCTGTGCTCTTGGCCCTCTTCATCGTCTACTACATCGGATGGCAGGTTACTGACGCCAATCTGGACCGCCTGGTGACGCGGTTCAAAGACGTCCGAGTCGTGGTGCAAGCACTGGCGCATCCTGACCTCTTCGTGCGTGATGAGTTGGGTGCCTGGCATCCAAGCGAGAACTTTGGCACCCTTATCGCCAAGATCGCACGGAGACCTGCACCCGAATGGCTGGTGAGGCTGGGGCTGCTGCGCCCAGATCAAGAGACTCTGACGCTCGTTCCCGGGACCCTGTTCGAAACGATTGCGATTGGACTGATGGCCACCGTGCTCTCCACGGTTTTGGCCATCCCGCTGAGCTTTCTTGCAGCGCGCAACATCATGTCGCGGGTGCCCGGCGGCACAATCATCTACCAGGTGATGCGCGGCTTCCTGAATGTCGTGCGTTCCATCGACACATTGATCTGGGGTATCCTGATTGTCGTGTGGGTGGGTTTGGGCTCTTTTGCTGGTGTGCTTGCCCTGACCATCCACTCGATTGCTGCATTGGGTAAGCTGTACTCTGAGGAGATCGAGCACATCGACCCAGGGCCGATCGAGGCACTCACGGCCTCGGGCGCCAACTTGCTGCAGACCGTCCGTTATGCGGTCATCCCGCAGGTCGTCCCTCCGTTTCTTGCCTTTACATTGCTGCGCTGGGATATCAACATGCGCATGGCCACTGTGGTCGGCGTAGTCGCAGGTGGCGGCATCGGCTTCTTCGTCATGGAGACGATCCGTAAGGGGGGATACGAGCAATACGCTGCGGCCCTGTGGGTTGTTGCCCTGGTCATTATCGTTGTGGACAATATCAGTGCGCGCTGGCGCGAGCGCATCCTGGTGGGAGACACTAACGCTGCGTCCAGCTCGAACCGGAGATCTCTGCGGTTAGTGGGCAATGTGCTCCTGGTGCTGTTCTTGCTGGCACTGTTCGTGTTCTCCTGGCAGCTGTCTGAGATAGACCTCCGCAAGCTAGCCGAGCCCGCGCCTACATTTCAGAGACTGGTTCGCGATTTCGTTGATTTCGACCTGACACCGGCCGTCGTACAGACCATCTTCAGACAGATGATGACCACCATCTTCCAGGCTTTGGTTGCGACCACACTGGGAGGCTTGCTTGCGATTCCGTTTAGCTTCCTGGCCGCCCGCAATCTTCTGGGGCGCTCTCCTGTGTCGCAGCTGATCTACTATGCGACGCGTGGCGTGTTCAACATTCTGCGCTCCATCGAGGCCCTGCTCTATGTGGCGATCTTTGTCTTCTGGGTCGGCATAGGTGCGTTCGCCGGCATGCTGTCTCTGGCGATTACGACCTTCGCTCTCTTGGGCAAGTTGTTCTCTGAGGCCATTGAGAACATCGACACGGGCCCTCTGGAGGCCATCACTGCCAGCGGAGCAACACCTCTACAGGTGGCAATGTATGGCATCATGCCGCAGATCATCCCACCCTTCATCTCGTATCTGGTCTACCAGTGGGACATCAACATCCGCGTGTCCACCATCGTAGGCTTTGCGGGCGGCGGTGGGGTGGGCCTGCTGCTGAACAACTACTTTGGTATGCTGCAGTATCACAAGGCAGGCACGGTTGTGGCTTTGATCGTCATTGTGGTGACCGTGATGGATCTGGCCAGCGCCAAGGTGAGGGAGCGCATGATCTAGCAGGTCTGGGTTCGTGCAGGCACCGGTGGGCACACTACTGTAGTGCCTGCCGGTTTTCTCTTTCTCGTGGCCACGGCCTGTCCCGTATTCCGACCGCAAACTCTTATGGGCACGGTTGTGTAGCGCTTCGCGCTACCGCCCACGGCGCATCAGCGGAAGGTATAGCCGGTTGGTAGGCATGCGCAGCAGGAGCAATCCACCAGTGCCGTCAGCAACGTACACAGTGTTGCCGGAGACGGTCACACCTTCGGCGTATCCGGGAGTGTCATAGCGTGTCAGCTCGCGCGGCGCACCTGGATCCGAGATGTCCAGAACGTGTACGCCGCTGGCACCATTGGCGACCAGAGCCCAGTCGCCCAGCAGGGCCACTCCGCGGGCGTCGAGGAGATGTCCAAAGGCGCCTACCTCGCGCACTTGCTCCGGGGACGTGACGTCCAGAACGCGCAGCCCCCCGGACTCGTCCGCCACGAAGGCATGAGGCCAGCGCACGACAACATCCACTGCAGAGCCGCTTGTGTCGAAGGAGCCCAGGGCTCGTAAGGCAGCCGGATCAGCAAAATCAAGCACAGCTAGGCCAAATCCAGAATCAGCAACGTAGGCCTTTCTGCCGTCCAACCAGATGCTCACCGCCTGGCCCGGTGTGTTCAGCGGGGTGTACAGCAGTGGTACCACAGGTTCGCTGCAGTCGACACTGACCACGCCCGTCAAGCCGTTCGCAAGCAAGGCATAGGGGAGTGCAACGGCGGAATCGAAAGCCATGCCGGTAGTTGCCGCGCAGCCTTCGTGTTGTAGCTGTCCCTTGCCGGTGACGTCGACGACGCATAGGCCTGTGCCTGCGGCGACGTAGGCATAGGGCAGTGCCACTGAACTGCCACGCACGGGCTCCTCTGTGCGGTAGACAGCAGCGGGAGTAAGTTGCGCTGGAGCAGAACAGTCTACCACGTGCAACCCGCTGTATCCGGCGCTGACCAGGGCC
>DIVN01000026.1 GCA_002435875.1 Anaerolineales bacterium UBA6131 | reverse complement strand
GGGCGCGGCCAGCGCGGTATGATCGTTTCCCCTCCCAAAGCCGGCAAGACCACCATCCTGAAACAACTGGCGAATTCCATTACCACCAATAATCCTGAGATCCACCTGATCATCGCTCTCATCGGCGAACGACCCGAAGAGGTTACCGATATGGATCGCTCGGTGGACGCTGAAGTGGTCGCTTCCACCTTCGATGAACCCGTCACCGCCCATGTGCGCACGGCTGAGATCACCCTTGAGCGCGCCAAGCGCCTGGTCGAAGTTGGCCGCGACGTGGTGATCCTGATGGATTCGTTAACCAGGCTCGCTCGCGCCTATAACATGGTGGTCAATCCGTCCGGACGCACCCTGTCTGGTGGTATGGATCCCTCGGCGTTGTACCCGCCCAAGAAGTTCTTCGGCGCAGCGCGCAACATCGAGGAAGGCGGCTCGCTTACCATCATCGCCACGGCGCTCGTCGACACCGGTTCGCGCCTGGATGACGTTGTTTACGAAGAGTTCAAGGGCACCGGCAACTTGGAGCTGCACCTGAACCGCAAGCTTGCCGATCGGCGCATTTTCCCGGCCATCGACATCGAGCGCTCTGGCACGCGCCGTGAAGAGTTGTTGCTCCCGCCTGAGGTGCTTTCCAAGGTCTGGACACTACGCCGTATGATCTCCGCGGTGGGCAATGAAGAAGCCGTGGAGTTGGTGCTGCAGCGCATGGCCAAGACCAAGAACAACAAAGAGTTCCTCGAAACCTTAACCAAGGATTTTTGATGCCTGGCGAAGAACAACGAACCCAAGCCGGCGACGCCGCTTTGACCGTTGCCCCAGCGGACTGTACGGCTCCTGTCCATGCGCTGCGAGGAAAAGACCTGTTCTCTGCGGTGTGCCGTTGGGGCGTGCATGTCTCTGTTGGTGTTTTCCTCTTGTTGGCATTTCTCGGACTGCGCGGTCGAAATATGGGCTGGGGTCTCACGCTGCGCACTGCTCAGGCCCAGCCGATGGAGTGGGAGTCGGACTTGTCCGACACTGCCCTGGATCTGCTGGAACGAGGGACCGGCGGTGAATGTGCCGATCTGCTCACCTGTGCTGTGGTGCCGCACACGACGATCCCCCGTCGCTACCGCATCGACCCAATCACCTACACCGTTGGCCCTGGCGATAACGTCTGCTCGATCGCCGACCAGTTCGGCATCAGCGTGGACACGATCTTGTGGAACAATGGCGACCTCGAGGACAACCCGGACTATCTGGCTCTCGGCGACGTGCTTACTGTTCTGCCCGTTTCCGGCGTCTATCATACTGTCGTCAAGGGTGACACTCTGGAGAGCATTGCCGCCGAATACAAGGCCAATGTTCAGGACATCGCCGCCTACGAGGGCAACTACCTTACCGAGCCAGTAACCTTGTCCGTGGGGCAAAAGCTGATTGTGCCCGGCGGCAGCAAGCCCTACACAGTGCGACATGTGGTCGCCTGGTCAGGGCAACTGCCGGCGGGGGCTAGGCGCGGAAGCGGCGTCTTTGGATGGCCTATGTCCGGCTTTATCTCTCAACGGTATTTCGACGCGCATCAGGCGGTGGACATCGCTGCCCCGCAGGGCACCCCAATCAAGGCAGCCGACTCTGGCTATGTGGCGCTCGTCGGACGTAACGACACTGGCTATGGTCGTTACGTGCTCATCGACCACGGCAACGGCTTCCAGACCCTGTATGCCCATTTCAGCATGATCTTTGTCGAAGTTGGTCAGTCAGTTGGCAAGGGTCAGGTCATCGGCCAATGCGGAAGCACCGGCAAGTCGACCGGGCCCCACGTACATTTCGAGATCAAGTTGAACGGCGTGCGCAGGAACCCCCTGATCTATCTCCCCTGAGCCGCCTTTGTTCGGCTACAACCTGCGGCGCGCAGACCATGGTCTGCGCGCCTTTGTTTTGCCCAAGAGTAGTCGGTGCGATCGCATAAGCCACAGGCAGCCCTTGCGTCATGAAAGACAGGAGAGGCACTCTTCGCAGGTCTTGTCCTGCATGCACAGCACTCATTGGAGGTTGGTCATGGTCGATCGAAGAACAGCATGGATGCGCTGGGCGATGGTGCTCAGCCTGGTGTTGGCAGCCTGCGCTACTACGATTCTGGCGGGTCCGGGGCTGGGCGGCGATGCTGCTGCGCTGGCCGAGACGGTGACTTTTCGTCAGGGGGAGAACGGGTACACGGGGTGCGTCGATACGCGCATTTCCGAAGAGAACCCCAATGCGAACTTTAGCGAGGGTGAGCTTGTCCTGGGCATGAAGGGCCGCGTTGGCACGCTGTTGCGCTTTGATGTCTCCAGCATCCCGAGCAATGCGACCATACAGGAAGCGGAGCTGGGGATCTTTGTCAGCAACTACGGCGAGCGCACGACGCCGATCACCGTGCGTGCTTACACCGTCTTGCGCGGCTGGGAGGAGATGGAAGCCACCTGGATCAAAGCGACCTCGGCTCAGAACTGGGCCGCACCCGGCTGCAGCGCGGCTGGCACCGATCGCCACGAGCCAGCGCTGGACGAGGAGACGATTTTTGAGCGAGATCAGTGGTATCGGTGGCTCATCACAGACGCGGTGCAGGGCTGGGTCAGCAACCCGGCAGCGAACCAGGGCGTTCTGCTGCGGCAAAGTAACCTGGACGTGGGTGGCGAGTATGACATCCGCCAGTCCGAGTATCCTGGCCTGGAAGTGCGGCCATACCTGAAGGTGACGTACGTACTGGGTCCGCCACCGCCGACCGATCCGCAGCCGGGGCCACTGCCGTGTGAAGGTACCCCGGAGCCTGGCGCGATTCTGGCCGTGCTGCAGCAGGGCGTTGGCTACTGGGGCGCCGAGGACACCACCTTCAACTTTGATGACCGTGACGTGCTGGCGGCCAACGAATGGTTCGTGCGCGTCGGCTATCGCAAGCACTACAGCGGGCTGGTCAAGTTTGATATCGGAAGCATCCCTCAGGGGTCACGCATCATCTGCGCAGCCCTGTCCATGTTCGCCGAGCGCTGGAGCGGCGATCCGCTGGACGTGGGCGCCTTTGCGGTCAAGCGACCCAATAGCGTCCCTCAGGCCAACTGGAACATGGCGACATCATCCGCGTTCTGGCAGCTGGGGGGCTGCAATGGCGCGGACGACCGCGAGCAGGGCGCTGAGGATGTGCTCACGGTGCGCACCATCTACAGGTGGTACCACTGGGATCTCACCAATCTGGTGGCCGCTTGGGTGAATGGCGAGCGGGTTAACAACGGAGTATCGCTGCAGGCCATCGGCGATTGGGACCCGGACACAGTTTGGTTCACGGCATCTGACGACCAGACCATAGCCAACCGTCCAAAGCTGGTCATTCTGTACGTGCCTCCCAATGGTCCCGCGGCAGCGACCCGTACTCCTACCCCTACGCCAACCCCCACGCTCTCGCCCGGCGAGACACAGCAGGTGACCTTTCAGCAAGACATGGTTGGCTTCGCGGGGACGGCCGATGTGCGTATCAGCAGCGAGGCACCGAGCGCCAATTTCGGGTCCGCGGAACTCAAGGTAGGCGCCCGCCAGGGTATCGCTTCCCTGGTCCGCTTTGACCTCACGGCGATTCCGAGCACTGCGGTTGTCTCGTCGGCGACGCTCTCTCTATATGCCTACGCTCGCGAGAGTGTGAGCGCGAGCGACCTCAGCGTGCACCGCGCGCTCCAAGCCTGGCATGAGAACCAGGCGACCTGGCTGAACGCCGACAACGCCACCCTGTGGCAGAGCGCCGGATGCGCTGGAACTGCCGACCGCGTGGCGTCGGCCAGCGACACGGAGATGGTGCACGAGGTTGGCTGGGTGAGCTGGTCTGTTCTTGGGGACGTACAGTCGATGGTCAGCGACAGCACAGCCAACCACGGTTGGCTGCTGCGGCAGCAGGATGCTCTGGCCGGCGTGTGGTCCTTCTATGCCGCTGAGGGCGCCAACATCGAGCTGCATCCCAGGCTGGTAGTCACCTACTCAGTGCCCTAGAGGCTGCAATAGGGTACTGCGTCTCCTCCTCACAATGAGGAACGGAGCTTGTCTCCGTTCCTCATTGTGTGTTGGCCGTGCTACAGAATGGGAACTTGCTGGTCAGGGCAGATTGAGCTTGTGGGCTGCAGGC
>DIVN01000046.1 GCA_002435875.1 Anaerolineales bacterium UBA6131 | reverse complement strand
CGGACGTGTACGGCGAGAGCACCCCCGCGGTTGCACATCGCAAGCCGCACCGCAGTACGTGCGGCACATGTGGTCTGGTCAAGCGACACATTATGAACCAGGTCGCCGCCGATGGCGGATATGCCGTGCTGGCCACCGGCCACAACACAGACGATGAGGCAGCGGTGCTCGTTCAGAACACGCTGCACTGGGCGACAGGCTATCTAGCGCGACAAAGTCCTGTGCTTCCCAGTACCCACCCTCGCCTACCACGCAAAGTCAAGCCCCTGGTGCGCATGTATGAGCGGGACATGGCAGCGTATACAATCTTGCGGGGCATCGACTACATTTATGACGAGTGTCCGTACTCGGTGGGCGCCACCACACTGTTTTACAAAGAGCTGCTGAACCAGCTCGAGGAGCAATCCGCCGGGGCGAAGCAGCAGTTCTACCTGTCCTTCTTGCAGGCACGCCGTGAGGGGCGCTTGCAGGTTCAAGATCCAGGGCAGTTTCAGCTCACTGAATGCGAGCGCTGCGGCCAGCCCACAAGCGCGGCTGGACTCTGCGCCTTCTGCCGGCTTTGGGACAGGTCGGAAGGGGCAGCATGAGCTCCGCAGGCACAACGGCAGCCGCTCAGGCAGCGGTGCCCGAGGCGCAGCCCCCACGGCGACGCATGTACAGCTACGTGGACATCGTCACGGCGGTCTTTGTAGCCGTGCTGCTGATCAGCAATGTAGCCTCGTCCAAGATGCTCCTGCTTGGCCCCTTTACGTTCGACGGCGGCACCATCCTGTTCCCCATCAGCTATATCTTTGGGGACGTACTGACAGAGGTGTATGGCTATCGCCGCTCACGCCGGGTCATCTGGACCGGTTTTGCCTGCACAGGCTTGATGGCCGTGGTGCTGGCCCTTGTCGGCGTTTTGCCACCCGCTCCGGGATGGGAGCATCAGGCCGCCTACATGGCCATCTTGGGCATCACGCCGCGCATCGTTGCCGCCAGCCTGATCGCCTACTTCGCGGGCGAGTTCGCCAACTCTTATGTCCTGGCCAGGCTCAAGATCCTCACCAGCGGACGCTGGCTCTGGACGCGTACGATTGCCTCAACCGTGGTGGGCGAAGGTCTGGATACTGTGCTCTTCGTCTGGATTGCGTTCTGGAGGTTGGTCCCAGACAGCCTTCTCTACAGCGTCGCCATCTCCAATTACGTGTTCAAAGTGGGGCTGGAGACAATAGCTACCCCGGTAACGTATGCTGTTGTCGGCTGGCTGAAACGTGCTGAAAAAGAAGACTACTACGACTATGGCACAGACTTTAACCCGTTCCGGGTCCGCTATCTGGAGGACAACCGTGGATGACATTGCCATTATGGAAGAGCTGCCCGCGGACCATCGCTCGGGCTTTGTGGCCATTATCGGCCGCCCCAGCGTCGGCAAGTCAACCTTGCTAAACGCCTTCGTGGGGCAGAAGATTGCGATCATCTCCGAGAAACCGCAAACCACCCGCAATCGCATCCTGGGCATACTCACGCGCGATGATGCCCAGTTCGTTTTCGTGGACACGCCGGGAATTCACAAGCCGGTGCACAAGCTGGGCGAGTACATGGTGAAGGCAGCCGAGCAGGCCGTGCCCGATTCGGATGTCGTACTGCTGGTAGTCGACAGCAGCGTGCCGCCAACACCAGAGGATCGGCTGGCACTAGACCTCCTGCAGCGTCAGAGCCAGGCGCCGATCATCCTGGTCTTGAACAAGATGGATCTCTTGCGCCCCGAGCATGTCCAGGCCCATACCGAGCAGTACCTGGCCCTGGGCTCTTTCGCGGAATGGATGATGGTTAGCGCGGCCAAGGCCGAGAACCTGGACAAACTGCTGGCACTGGTCATGCAGCATCTCCCACAGGGCCCGCGATACTTCCCCCCCGGGCAGGTGACTGACCTGACCGAGCGCTTTGTGGCCGCCGAGCTGGTGCGCGAGCAGGTACTGCGCTACCTACACCAGGAGATTCCCCATGCCGTCGCGGTGGTCGTCGAGGATTTCAGCGAGCGACGGCCCGGACTGACCCATATTGGAGCCACCATCTACGTGGAGAAGGATTCGCAGAAGGGCATCGTCATTGGCAACAAGGGTGCCATGCTGAAGCAGGTTGGCAGCGCGGCGCGGCAGGACATCGAGCGCGAGCTCGACATCCACGCGTTTCTGGAGCTGTGGGTCAAAGTCCGGCCAAAGTGGCGGAGGGATGAAGCCGAGCTACGACGTGTCGGCTACTCCACGCCATAGAGCGGCACCGATATCATCGAGTCTGCGCTATGGAGGAAGGAAACCATGTTAAAGGAATTCAAGGAATTTGTGGCACGAGGGAACGTGATCGACCTGGCTGTAGGCGTGATGATCGGCGGAGCTTTTGGCAAGATCGTCAGCTCGCTAGTGAATGACGTCGTGATGCCACCGCTTGGCCTGGTGTTGGGCAAAGTCAACTTTGCCGACCGCTTTCTGAACCTCTCGGGGACGCCGTACGCCTCACTGGCCGACGCCAAAGCCGCCGGTGCGGCGACGCTGAACTATGGCGCCTTTCTGAACAGCATCGTGGAGTTTGTGCTGATCGCCCTGGCCCTGTTCATCATCATCCGGCAGATCAACCGGCTGAAGGGACCAGCACCAGTTGCCGCTCCAACGACCAAGGAATGCCCCTTCTGTTTCACGAGCATCCCGCTCCAAGCCACACGTTGCCCGAACTGCACCTCGGAATTGCACTAGGCACAAACCGGCTGCGCAGATGGCAGCAATGTCCCGCCTGCGCAGCCCGTCTTTGCATTCTCCAGCTACGATCCCCACGCGCAACCCATCCATGGTGCGTAGTAGCGCACGTGGATACGTGCCGCTGGCTATTTGATAGCCAGGAACTTGGCTACGCGGTGGTTGGCCGAGTCCGCTACATAGATATTGTCCTGGGCATCCAGGGCGATGCCGCTGGGCATGTTCACTGATGCTAGATCGCTGCCAAAGCGCGCCCAAACGGCCGAGATCTTGCCCGCTCCGTCGAACTTGACCAGCCAGTGATAGTCAGGGGCGCTGACATAGACACCGCCCTGAGTATCCACCGCCAGGTAAGGCTTGTTCGTCACGCCGGTACCTTCCCAGCCCAGCACAGGCCACTCGGCGAGGAAGTTGTGCTGCTGATCGAAGACCTGCACGCGCTGGTTCCAGGTGTCCGAGACATAGATCTTGCCGGCGCTGTCCGCAGCAACTCCCACAGGCTCAGAGAACTGCCCCGGGCCATCGCCCACACCACCCCAGTGGTCGACAAAAGCCCCCTCAGCAGTGAAGCGGGCAACCCTCTTGTTGCCGGTATCGGCGACCAGCACCTGGCCAACCGCATCTACGGCCAACCCACGGGGGCCATATAGGCCTAGTCCTTCGCCGAGCACTCCTCCGCTGTCGCCAAAACGACCCCACTGCTGTAAGAATGTGCCCTGTGCGTCGAACTTTTGGATGCGGTGGTTCCACGTGTCGGCGACATAGACGTTGCCCGAGGCATCAAGGGCAATGCCCCATGGCTCCTGGAACTGGCCGGGAGCACTGCCTTGAGTGCCCCATTGGCGGAGGAAGCTCCCCCCGCTGTCAAAGACCTGAATGCGATGATTGTAGGTGTCAGCCACATAGAGATTGCCCTGCGCATCAACAGCGATGTCCTTGGGGTAGCTGAGCTGACCCGGGGCGCTGCCTTGGGTGCCCCAGGCATCCACAGCCGCGATCTGCACCCGTTTCTTCTCGTATTCATCCTCAGGCAGGACAATGCCTGTCCCAGCCACCTCCGGGCCATAGTCCCACAACTGCGAGGCAACGTCGTTGCGCACGTACATGGCAAAGCGCTGCACGTAAGGCCAGGAGGTTGTGGACTGCGGATACTTGCGTGACCACCAGATGTCCCACCAGTAGCGCCGTCTCTCAGGACTGCGCAGCTCGGACCACAGTTTGGCGGGTGTGAGTTTGGCGTATACATCCTGATTCGGCCACCAGATCAGACGGTATTGGCGGCCCAGGTACTTGCCCGTGAGCTGGCCTTTGATCCTGCTCTCGTTGCCCGGGCCAACAAGGATGACCTGGGCATCGGCTGACGGACTGGTCTTGTCGTCAAAGTAGGTGGTCTTCCAGTCTCGCAGGTACCACACGAAAGGCCAGGAAGACTCGTTGTCGTAGGCGATCTTGAGCTCGCGGTCGCCCGCCAGGCGTCGCGAGATGTCCTCCAACTCGCCCATAACCTGTGCGGTGTCAGGGGTGCTGGCCGCATAGACCAGGAATTCGGTGGCATAGTCCTGGTTGA
>DIVN01000036.1 GCA_002435875.1 Anaerolineales bacterium UBA6131 | reverse complement strand
GTACGGGCCAGGACCGCACTGGAGCATGTCATCGTCACCAACATCAAGGAATACATGCCGCTGTTCACCAGGCTGCTCTTCAGCCTGGCCAGAGAGGCAAAGGGAGGGGACCGACAGGACATCTCGGGGGATGCTCATGCGTACTGGCTTGGCGGTCTCCTGGGGCGTGCTCCGGCCGAGCCACAAGCGGTGCCGGTCGAGCCTGAGGATACGGCGCTCCTTCTGTACACCGGCGGCACGACTGGCGTGCCCAAGGGTGCCGAGCTGACCCACGCCAACGTGATGGCCAACACGGTCATGTGCCGCGCTTGGCTGCATGACGCCAAGGAGGCGCGGGAGACCGTTGTAGCCGCCCTGCCCATCTATCATAGCTATGGCATGACGACCTGTATGAACATTAGCGTCTATCTCGCAGGGGTCATGCTGCTGATTCCCAACCCGCGCGACATCCCAGCCATGATGAGGAGCATTCACAAGCATCAGCCGACATTGTTCCCGGGCGTACCGACCATGTACGTGGCCTTTAACAACTACCGTGACATCGCCAAGCTACGCGTGCGCTCTGTGCGTGCCTGCATCAGCGGCGCCGCGCCGCTGCCGGTAGAGGTGCAGACCAGGTTCCAGGAGCTCACCGGCGCCCGGCTGGTCGAAGGCTACGGCCTGAGCGAGGCCTCACCGGTGACCCACGCGAACCCGGTCTTTGGGGAGAACCGCATCGGCACCATTGGCCTGCCATGGCCGGACACGGAGGCCAGGATTGTGGACCTGCAAACGGGCCAGCGTGACCTGTCCCCGGGGGACATTGGCGAGCTGGTCATCCGCGGACCACAAGTGATGAAGGGCTACTGGCATATGCCGGATGAGACTGCCCATGCCCTGCGGGGAGGTTGGCTTTACACCGGTGACATCGCCACCATGGACCAGGGCGGCTACTTTCAGATCGTGGACCGCAAGAAGGACATGATCATCGCTGGTGGGTTCAACGTGTATCCCCGCGACGTGGAAGAGGTGCTCTATCAGCACCCGAAGGTGAAGGAGGCCGTTGTCGCGGGCTTGCCAGACCCACGGCGTGGCGAGACAGTCAAGGCCTACCTCGTGCTTCGCGAAGGTGAGACGGTCACCGAAGAGGAGATCATCGCCTTCTGCAAGGGCAAAATGGCCAGGTACAAAGTGCCTACGGCGGTAGAGTTCCGCGATGCCCTGCCCAAGACCCTGGTAGGCAAGGTCCTGCGTCGCATGTTGCTTGATGAAGAGAAGCAGAAAGCGCAGAATCCGCGCTAGGCTTGGCGCGTGGAGGATGTCAATCTGAACCCTGGTGGTGAATCCATGCAAACACGTCGCCTGCTGACGGTGCTGGCGCTCTTGACCCTCTTGTGGCTTGCGCACTTGCCTCGCGCCACAACACGCGGCCCGGATGTCTACCTGCCCTTTGCCGCACGCATTCCAACCCTTACACCGACGGTGACTCTCACGCCAACCCCTACCTTTAGCCCAACCTACACTGCCACTTTCGCGCCGCCCCCTCCCAGCGACACGCCTTGGCCGATCCACCCGCCACCGCCCACGGCAACCACCTACCCCAGCCGCACGCCAACCAGCCCGCCCACTCCTACACCCACCAGGCGCGGTTGAGCGCCCGCATGTGCGTCGGCTCGTTGAGCCGACAGGGACAAGCCCACAGACTTTGGGCGGTTGTCATTGACTTTGTCCAGGCCCTAGCCTATACTCTGACTGTACGCGCGGCGCAGTTGTAGCCGTCATGCAGCGCCCGTGCGATCTCACCCAGGACTGGGACTATGCCTGTAACGGAACGGCTGCGCCTGCCCACAGCAAATCTGGTTCTCCCTGCCACTTTCGCGGCGCTCAAGCACCGCAACTTTCGCCTCTGGTTTTTTGGACAAATGATCTCGCAAATGGGCACCTGGATGAAGCAAGTCGCCCAGGGTTGGCTCGTGTACGAGATCACTGGCTCCATGCTGGCGCTCGGGACCATCTCGTTCTTGGGGAGCATGCCTACTCTCTTCCTGATGATCCCCGCAGGTGCGATTGGCGACCGTTTGCCCAAGCGCTACGTGCTGATGGCCACGCAGACGACGATGATGATCTGTGCATTCACCCTGGCCTGGCTATCTGGCACACATAGGGTTCAGGTCTGGCATGTGGGTATGGTCGCTTTCGTGGTAGGCATTGCCAACTCCTTTGACGCTCCGACGCGCCATTCCATGGTGGTTGAGCTGGTCGAGGATCGCCGCGACGTGATGAATGCGGTTGCACTGAACTCGACTCTCTTCAACCTGGCGCGCATCGTGGGACCAGCCATAGCTGGATTCTTGTTGGCCTACGTCGGCGCAGCGCCCTGCTTCCTGATCAATGGCTTTACTTTCTTGGCCGTGCTCCTGGCTCTCTGGTTCATTCGCCCTCCTGAAAACGTGCAGGCGGTTGCCAGAGAGCCTCTGCTGACTCAGGTACGAACCGGCCTGCACTATGTGCGCCATAACCAGGCGATCAGGGTCTTGCTCCTGCTGTCGTCCATTTCAGGCCTTTTCGGGTTCATGTATCCCACGCTGATGCCCGCTTTGGCTGCAGATGTGCTGCACGTGGGCGAAGAGGGCCTGGGCACACTCAATGCCGCGGTGGGAGTAGGTGCCTTGAGCGCGTCACTGATCATGGCATCCCTTGGCGGTTTCCGCCGCAAGGGGCTGCTGGTTACTGTTGGCAGCTTGCTCTTTCCATGTACACTAATCCTGTTCTCCGCAAGCCGCAGCTACCCCTTGTCCGCCGCCCTTCTCGCCGTGGTCGGCTTTGCCCTGGTAACCCAGAATGCGACGATCAACACTCTCATGCAGTCGCTTGCACCGGACGATCTGCGAACGCGCGTTATGGCCTTGTTCGCGCTGTCCTTCTTCGGTACGCACCCGTTCTCAGCGCTGCTGTCAGGTGCTCTGGCGGAGGCATTTGGGCCAGCTACCGCGGTGGGCATCGGCGCGGCGATATCTCTGGTGTTTGCGGTAGGGCTTTTGCTGCGGGCGCCCAGCCTTCGCAACCTGGAGGCCTGAGCCAACGGTCGTCAGCGTCACCGTTGCGGCGATCACGATCAAAGGAGAAGCCCATGCAACCAGCTCGCTTTCTGACAGGATTGTTCACCGGGGTATTCCTCACCCTGCTAGTTGTAGCGACAATCGTTATCTTCCTGGCCACCCAGCCGAATCTGCCTCCGCTTGCCGAGTCGCCCATTGGTGGCGATCTCGTCGTGACCGTGTCGGAGGGCTATCTCAACAGAGTGGCCGGCGCTGTGATGGACGCTGAGGATGACTATATCACGGCTGTGACCATCGACGTGCAGCCGGGCTCGCGGGTCAAGATCATCGCCCGTGGCGAAGTTGCCCTGGCAGGGACATCGCTTGGCCTGGATATCCACATATTGGGCTCCATTGCCGTGCGGGAAGAGCGCCTTGTGTTTGCTGTGGATCGCCTCGAGTTTGTTGGCCTGCCCATCCCGCTAAACCTACTGCCCGAGTCGCTGCGCCAGAGTGTTGCGGGGCTCGAGGACAGCGTCAACCAGGAGCTCAACGCGCTAGTTTCTGACCTGGACTTGGTTCCCCTCGGTGTGGCCACGGACGACGCCTCCCTGGTGATTAGTCTGCAGGGCTGAACGTGCCCCTGGTGCACCGTGCCTTGTTGCGGGCTTTTGGCGCGCATGCGCAGCCCAGATTGCGGCGAGCATCGAGGCGCGGCCTAAACGTCCTTACCCACGGATGTCCTCCCAGTCACCAGGCCCACTCGATGTGTTACTCGGCCAGCACTGCGGTGGCTCAGCACAACGATCTCCCGCGGCGTGACGGTGGGCTGACGGATTCCCGACGGCTGGCCGCGGCCAGCCGGAGCGCTTGACGCGGCTGTGGTTGTTTGTCATGCCTGGTTCGATTCCGGTAGAATTGGCTACAAGAGCATCCTGCGCAGGCCCGGTTACGCTTCGTTGCGGCCGCCAGGATGCGTGCAGCAGGGCATCGCATGCACTCCGGTTTTTGGGTGCGGGGGCGGCCCGCTGACCATTTGCACGGGGAAGCTGACATGCCTCTCGTTGGGGTACGGCTGGACAATCGCCTCATCCATGCTCAGGTTCTGGCGCTGCGCAGCGTCTCGACGCAAGTGGACCGCATCATCGTCAGCAACGACCGCGTTGCTGACGATGCGCTTCAGGTTGCCTTGCTCAAGGCCATTCCCACGGGCGGCGCCGTGGTCTCGGTGCTCTGTGTTGAGGAGTGCGCCAAGTATTGTCTCAGTGTCTCCGACAGTGGTGAGAGAATCCTGGTGATCGTCAAATTCCCGGAAGATGCCCTGGCGCTCGCGCGAGCTGACCTGCCTTTTCGCGCCCTTGACCTCGGTAATCAGTCCTTTGTACGGGGCTCCAGGAAACTGGGCGACTCTTTGTATTTCACCCATAGCGGCGTGATCGCCATGGCTGACCTGCACGCAATGGGCATCCGCATCGCGTGCCGCACAGTCTTCTCGGATTCCGACGCCGACTGCTGGAGTGCGTTCGCCGCAACCTACGCTGACTGGCTCTCGGAAATGGACCAGGAAAGAACTGATCCAGCGACCTGACCCTGCGGGCTGCGCGCCTGCCAAGCATGGGGTCGACCTGTATCGCAAGAATGGAGTGTGCTTTGATTATTCGCCCGAAGGTTGCCGCAGCCGAGCCCCTCTGCGCGACCGCGAATTGCCCCGCTGGGACGGCGGCGCTGACCCCNNCTGTCGTGACCTGAACCGCAAGTGGGTACTGGGCGAGATCAGCAGCCGCCAGAATTATGAGGGCTGTCTGGGATCTACGAGTGCGACCCGTGACCAGATGGAGTGCGTCCTGAGCGCGATCACGATTGATCCATTTTTCCCAGCATTCCTACGCTGGTGCAGTGATCAATCCTATGCATTCGCCATCGTCAGCGACGGCTTGGAGTGGGCCATTCGCTATGTGCTGGGGCTCTACGGCGTGCACGGGCCTACGGTCTTTGCTACCCATATGCAATACGTGACCGGTGGGTATCGCTTCGATTTCCCCTGGTATCATCCAGATCTTCCTCTACGGGGCATTTCCAAACCGCACATCATTCGCCGTTATCAGGCACAAGGGTATCGAGTTGTCTATGTCGGCGACGGCCTGACTGACCTCGAGGCGCTGGGGGTGGCGGACGTCGTCTTTGCCAAGGGCAAGCTGCTGTCTCTGGCGCGCGAGCGCAGTAAGCAAGTGCTGGCCTTCGACGATCTGCGTCAGGTGACTGCCCAATGGGGCCAAGTTGGGCAACTGCTTGCCGCCGCGTCGAGTTCAGAGTAGGAATCGTCTCATTCCGTACGGGCTCGAGCCTACAGGTCAGCACAGCCGCCGACCTCAGGGTCTCCCCAACGCAGGCAGTGCATGTCAGCGCTTTGTACCAACGGCATTGCTCGCTGGACAATGTCTTGACCACCGGGAGGCGACCATTGTCCAGTCTTGCTTGCCGCCTACGCAGATTGGCTTTCGCTGATAGGCTGCCAGAGGGATCACGCCCAAGGGTCTTACCAAGCGGTGCGCGCGATGTTGGCTTGGCACGTAGGTTGATCTCATGAAGATGAGGAGGATGCGTTGGTTTCTTGCGTCAAGCACATACCCGCAGGGTGGTCGGCGCCATTGACTGCCGACATTACGAACCCCGGCACATCGCAGGTCTTACCCATCGCCGTGCTCTGCGACTTTGACGGGACCATCTCGGCCCGTGACACGGTGATGGCCCTCTATGCGAGGTTTGGCAATGATCACTGTCGTGACCTGAACCGCAAGTGGGTTCTGGGAGAGATAAGCTCTCAACAGGAGATGGAAGGCTGCCTGGGCTCTTCGACGGCAACCCGCGCAGAGATCGAGAATGCCCTTGACACAGTTCCCATCGACCCGTCCTTTCCAGCGTTCCTGTGCTGGTGTAGCGCGCACGGATACCCATTCGCTATTGTCTCCGACGGCATCGAATACGCCATCCGCCATGTCCTGGGCCGCTACGGTGTGCATGGGTTAAAAGTCTTTGCCAACCGTATGCTCTTTGAACACGATGGCATCCGCTTCGAGTCGCCGTGGTTCCACCCTACGGTTCCGCTGCGTGGTGTCTCCAAGCTGCACATCATCCGGGACTATCAGGCCCAGGGTTATCGTATCGTGTTCATTGGCGACGGATTGAGCGACCTGGAAGCCTTGGGTGCGGCCGACTTTGTGTTCGCCAAAGGCAAGCTGCTGTCGCTGGCGCGCGAGCGCGATCAGCAGGCGCTGGCCTTTGATAGCTTTGCGCACGTGGCTGCCCAATGGCCGGAAGCGTTACGGTTGCTCTCGACGATGGTGAGCAACAGACCTTGAGCACCGACTTGCGTGGATGTGCAACGTGTACAACTGACCAACACGTATGTAGACACTGCCTGCATGGAGGCATGCCATGTCGCTTACACTGACCAATGCCGTCATTCTGACCCCGGCCGAGGAGCTGACGAGCGCCGCCATCACGATCGACCCACATGGCAAGCTGGTCTACGTGGGGCCCATGGCCACCCTGGCCCCGAACGATGGCGAGCAGATCGATCTTGGCGGTCGCCTGCTGGCGCCCGGTTTGATCGACATACATGTCCACGGCGGCAACGGCATCACCTTCGGTGCGGGTCCGTCCCTGTCCGAAGAGCTTCACGCTTACTCACACTGGGTCTGCGAGCACGGTGTGACGGGATTCCTCTGCACGATTGCCGCGGCAAGCATCGAGGAAGAGATTAGCGTCGTCGATCAGTATGCCGCCGCGCTCGACGCTGGCTTGTCGGGGGCGGAAGGCTTGGGCCTGCATCTGGAGGGCCCTTTCCTGAGTGTGGAGAAGAGGGGAGCGTTCAATCCCGCCTGGCTGCGGCCGCCCGACGTGAGCGCGGCCCGAGAGCTGCTGGCGGCCGGGCGCGGATGGATTCGTCAGGCGACCCTGGCCCCCGAGCTGCCCGGTGCATCCGACGTAGCCGAGCTACTGCATGCGTCTGGCGTGGTCGTGGCCATGGGCCACACCAACGCCGATTATGCTTGCGCCAGCGAGGCCCTACGTGGCGTCTACCGTCATGTGACCCACACCTTCAATGCCCAGAGCCCTTTCGACCACCGCGCGCCAGGGGCCGTGGGCGCGATCCTGTCGTCTGATGAGGTGACCGCAGAGGTGATCGCGGACATGATCCACGTGCATCCTGCCGCGATACGAGTCTTGTGGCGCTGTCTGGGGACGGATCGGCTCGTGCTCGTCACCGACGCCATGGCCGGTGCCGGTCTTGCCGATGGCGAGTATGAGCTCGTTGGACACCACGTGACCGTGAAGGGCGGGCGAGCTTCGCTGAGCAACGGCACCCTGGCGGGCAGCGTAGTCACACTGGATCAGTGTGTGCGCAACATGCACGGCGATCTGGGCCTGCCGCTCGGCGAGGCGGTCAGGATGGCTTCGCTGAACCCGGCACACGCCATGGGGCTGGCCGATCGCCTTGGCAGCATCGCCGTGGGCAAGGATGCCAGCCTGGTCGTCCTCGATGAGGGCCTGCGCATCTCTATGACCGTGGTACGGGGCAAGATCGTCTATCGCCACGGGTGCTGACAAGCATGGGGTTGGCCCGGGCCAGGGTCTGAACATGCCCCAGAACCGTTATCCCCACCAGCGTGCGGCCAGGGCCACCACGATCGCGATCCCCATCACCGTGGCCAGCCCATAGCGCATCGTCTTGCCCAGAGCCTCGCTCTCGTTACCCGCGAGCTGCACGGTGCTGCAG
>DIVN01000099.1 GCA_002435875.1 Anaerolineales bacterium UBA6131 | reverse complement strand
CGACGCCGACCGCAAGACCGGCCCACACGCTCAGAGACAGCCATTGCTGTGCCCAGGAGCGCCAATCCGTTGTCCTAGAGTCTCGCATCATCTATCAACTCACCCATCTCACCGGACATCGCATGCCGGCTGCCCAATCCGCTGTTTGTTCAGAATGGCGGAATAGATTGCCTGTATCCTGGCGACATGTCGCGGCAACCCAAAATCGTCACACACCCGCTCGCGTCCTCGGCTTCCCATCCGTTTCCCCGCCTGGGGGTCCTGCAGAATCTGCACAATAGCGTCCGCAAGTGCCTGCGGATCGTCGGGCTGGACCAGGACTCCGTCGATCCCCGGTCGCACAATTTCCGGGGTAGCCCCTCCTTCGGTTGCCACGATCGGTCTGCCCGCGGCCATACCTTCAATCAGCACCCGTCCAAAAGGCTCTGGGGAAATGGAAGGCAACACAAGCACATCTAAGGCGGCCATTGTGGCACTCACGTCGATCTGGAACGGTGCAAATATCACTTGGGAGACAAGCCCGAGCTCTTCGCGTAGTGCAACCAACCACCCCTGATAGTCCAGGTCATAGGGTACTGGATCGCCGATGATCACTCCTCGCGCGCGCGGAAGTGCTGCAGTCACTAGCTTCATGGCGCGCAGGAACACCTCTTGGCCCTTCCATCGCTCAAGCCGCCCGATGACCCCAGCAACGAGATCCTCTGCACCTATACCCAACTTGCCACGCTGCTCAGAAGCACCCGACGAAGCAGCAAAGGCCGCATCGTCGACTCCGTTGTAAACCACAATCCCTCGTTCAACAGCAACTCCGGAAGCCAAATGCGCATTCTGGATCGCCTTGGAGATGTAGACCAGGGCAGATGTGCGCCCAACTAGCCACCTATCGAAACAGTTCAGCTTTTCGAAATCACGGATATGCGCGACACACGGGATGCCTGCCAACCAGGCGGCCAGGATGCCCTCGCGGTCATGCCCGATGCGAATGTTCGTATGCACCAGATCTACCGCATGCTGCCGGATAATGTTCCGCAGAAGCCGAGTGCGTGGCCACACCACCCTGATAAGCAACAGCACAAAGCCCAGCAAGTGCAAGAGGTCGGCCCCTCTTGGAAAGCGCTGCAAGAGCCGCATGGTGGGGCTATCACGAACCTGTTTCACCCAGCCCGGCCGGTGATCTCCTCGGCCATACAGATCGCAGCTAATAACCTCTATGCCCAGAGATCGAAATCTGTCTATGTATGCATGTGATGCGTAGGTTACCACGATAGGCTCGTAGCGCGTCCTGTCCAGGCTGCGAACCAGCTCATAGAGGCTCACAACTGAACCACCAGCACTAGGAGCCGTGTCGAGGTAGAGGATCCGATGAGGGCGCTGACTAGGCATGCCCATGCTCACACACCTGCGGACGACGGCCCCGGTCGGAGGCGACGCACTGCTTGACCCAGCTTGGGAGCGATCAGAAGAGACAAGGTGAACAACGCGCCCAAGCCGCTCAAGAGTACCCCTACCCGGAAAGAGACCGGTGCATAGACAAAGTCCACAGAATGACGGCCAGCGGTCACCGACACCGCGCGAAAGGCATAGTCCGCGCGATAGATCTCCACCTCCTCATCATCAACATATGCTCTCCAGCCTGGGTAGTAGCTGTCACTGACGAACAGAAGGCCATCTGCTGTCGTGTCCACCGTCAACGTAACGCGTTGTGAACCATAGCGGACAACCTGCACGTCGGAACCCGCCTGAAAAGGTGGCAGGTTCTCCTCACCTGCCGCTGTGCTCACATACACGCCACGAGGCGGACCTTTCTCCAGAACCACCGTCGTCCGCAGGTCGAGCTGGGGATTGAGTAGCAGTTGCAGGGCTTCCTCCGGGCTATTGGCTACCTGCGCTTGGTGCACGACGAAGGATCGGGGAAGAGACAACAGGTTCTCATAGACTTCGACGGTCCCATCACGTTGCCTGAGACGCAAGCCATCTAGACTGCGTAGGCTGGACGGCGAGGAGCTCAGGACATACTTCACATTCGTAAGCCCAAGCAACCGTGGTTTCAGGTCTTGACCAAACAAGAGGCCATAGCCTAACCAATCCTTGCCGCCGATCGCCTTGCAGAAATCCTGGTAGCGATCCGTAGGAAAATCCAGGCCTCGTACATCCTGCAAACCATACATCATAGATGTATTGGGCATCATGTCAACATTGGTAGCCACGAAGCGGAACAGGTCCTGCTCCTCCATCAGCGGTTGTAGGGCTGCGCTCTTGGGAAGGATGCTCTCGTCTTGCACGGTGGTGTGATATCCTCTCCCAAGGGCGAATAGATCAACGACAGTCAAGGCGATGAGAGCAGCGCAAAAGACAGCGTGCCGCGACCCGTTCTTCTGGGCAAAGGACGCCGAACGATACCTCCAGATAATGCAGACCACACACCCCAGAGCAGCGATCCACACGGGCCAGAGCATCTCCACATTTGCCCAACGGAAGACGGGTGACACCCTGGCCAGCAAAGCCGGACCAGCATTCCCGCCATGAAGTCGTTCAGCCATGGAGGCAAGGGCCGAAGGCGCGCTTACAAAGAGAGCAACTCCAAGTCCACTCGTCAACGCCAAGGTGATGGCCAGCAACCGAACCATGGACCGGGACCCAGAGCGTACGATCATGTCGAGCCCCAGGCCAGCAAGAACTGCAACCGCAAAGCTGTAGACCACCCGCATGCGGCCGTACGCTGCGATCTCAAACAGAGGCAGGTGGTTCACCCAATCGGCAACGGGCATGCGCAAGGCCGCACCCAGAGAAACCAGGCTCAGTGCGCACCAGAACCAAACCATCGCGCCGTCTGACTCTGTCTTGAGCGACGAGTGTAGACGAGACAAGCTTCGTTGCAGCCGGGTCGCACATACCAGCACAGCGAGTGCAAGTGGCAGAACACCAACGTAAAGTGTCTGCTCTACGAAATTCCAGCCCTCGAAGAAGCTTTGGTACTCGCCAGCCCAGGTTGGATTGCCGAACAGGTTCGGTAGTATGGCTACAGCCAGACCCGCCATCCAGTAGCGCGGTCCCAGACCCGAATTGCGCAGACTTTCACTTGCGGTACGAAAACGCAACTCGGCGCTATTCCACAGCCACTCACCAAACGGGATAAGGTCCACGGCAGCCAGTAGGCTGCCGAGTAGCGCAGCGACGGCAAAGGCTGCGAACAGTACCCGCACATGGAAGCGTGGTCCAGGCGAGATGCACGAAGCCTCGCGTTGATGCCCATGAGCCATCGCCAGAGTACGGCATAGAAAGTACAGCGCCCCGGCGCTCAAGGTGTACAAGGCAGTCTCCGCGTGACCGCCCGTCAAGTGTGCAGCGACGATGATGGCGAGAAAAGCCACACGACCAGCGGTGACTCTCTTGAACAACCATTCTTCCGCTAAGAAAAGCGCGGGCAGGAAGGCTGCAACATTGCTGTGGGGGTGACCCAACCACACTACCATAAACCCACTGAACGCAAAAGCGAGAGAGGCAAGCAGGGAACCTGCCTTGCCCAGCCCAAGCAAGCGAACGAATCCCCACATTGATAAGGCCGCAAGCACCAGCCGCGCTATCGCCGTGAAAAGGAGCGCATCTTCCGGCGCGAACGCGTATGAGAGCACGTTCAGGGGGAAAAAGACCGCTGCTTGCTCTTCCGCCAGCAGCGGAGCGCCGCAATACACATAGGGGTTCCACAGAGGAACAGTGCGCTGCCGCAGCAGTTCCTGAGTGTACACCCTCCAGGGATAGAACTGATAGATCTGATCGTACAACAGAATGTTGTGAGGTGTGGTGAAATCCGCTGGAGCGTATCCCGAGAACACCGGATCACGGTACAGTATGTCCGCTGGAACAAGCTTGAGGCCGGAGAAGACTGCGTCGGAAAAGAACGCAGTCACCAGAGCCACAAACAGCAACGTTACCAGCAAGACCTCACGGGCACGTCCGCTCATTGATATGCTATCGCCTCGGCATCACACACCATATCGGTGCGCTAACTGCGCTCAGGTGTGGGCCTACGCAGCATAGAGACGAACTCTAGAATGAAGGCCAACATAATGCCCAAGATCACGCTCACCAGGGCACCGACAGTCAGCATCTTGGGTGTGCGAGAAGGAGCGGGCCGGTCAGGCATGCGTGCGGGCTCGATTATCTGAATAAAGCTAACGTTGGTGGCCTGGTCAACCTTCAGCCGTGCCTCGCTTTCCTTACTGGCAAGGAAATTGTAGTTCGTCTGGACGCGAGTCACTGCACGTGCCAGCACGTCAAATTCAGTGGTCAGCTTGAGGAGCGCCACCAGCCGGGCTTCCTGTTGCGATATGAGTCGATCGTACTCTTGCTGTTGGGCCAAGATGCCCGCCACGGTGGCATCCTGCGCGGCAGCCAACCGTTGGTAGTTGACTGCACTCTCCGTAGATCCGGTCGCTGCGGCTTCCTCCAGGTACTTGGCCGCAATTGCCTCGGCTTTTTTCTGCTCAACCACAAGCAGCTCTCGATCAAGGCGCAAGTCACGCAGTTGATCCTGAATCGCTGAGATCTCGCGAGTCAAGGAGTCCACGCTGTTCGTAGTCTTGAACGCCAGCAACGCCACTTGGGCATCAGTAAGCCGCTTTTCTTCGAACACGAGCTGCTGCTGGATGAACTGCAGCGTCACCGCCGAAGGCTTGGCACGAATCTCGGCATAGTACTTGAAAGCATTCTCTACATGTTTCGTGGCGATGGACTCAACCAACATCGGGTTGTCGGCAACGAAAGTCACGTTCAAGAACTCTCTCTCGGCACTCACCGTCAATCCGCTCAGCAGCTCAGCTGCTGAGATACCGAGATTCAGATCAGCAATGGTCTGCCAGGCCACGTAAGCACTGCGGAGTGCCGCGTCAAACTGGGTCTGCACGGAGACGATCTCTTCGCTGGTAGCTACTGGGCGCGCTTGCGCGAATAAGGACACCTCTTGCGGCTCCGCAGCGATCACCTGTAGCTTTACGTATGCCCGATAGATGGGCTTGGTTCGCAGCGAAGTGAAGAGTATCACCGAGACGGTGACAATGAGCACCAACAGAATCACCCACCAACGACGCAGGATGATACGCAAGTAGCTCAGGGTTTCATTGCCCATGATCTTTTTCCTCTCTTTCTCGATGCATCTGGCTCAGCATCTGCTGGCCTTTGCATTCAGTGTGGTTTCAATAGCCTGCGAGATCTGGGCTATGCGATGGTCCCACGTATTCTGCGCGGCAATGGCCTGCCTCTTTTTCCGAAGGTCAGGCGTGTCGGTTCGTAGCTCCTCGTCAATCATAGCCACAAACTCTTGCGCACCTGAGGCAACACGGAACACCTCGCCGAACTGCAGCGCCGTGGGTACACCGGTCGCAACTACCGGCTTTCCGCAAGCAAGGTACTCATACGACTTGAGCGAATCAATGTTCTGCGTCCACTCATTCGTCCGATACGGCAGGAGACACACATCACAGGCCGCCACATAGGCAGGCACCTCGGACACATCCTTAGGGCCCAGGAAACACACGTTTGAAGCATCCTGAAGCGCTATAAGGGTGCGCCTGCTCGCCTCGCTCATAACCGACACAGAGCCTACCATCAGCAATGTTGCCTCTACCATGCTGTGCGCCACATGCAACAGCAAATCCAGGTCGATCTTCTCGTTGATTGCACCAACGTAGCCAATGATCGGCCTGCGCAGACCAGCGAGCACCGGTGGTAGCGTTCCTGCATCAGCAGCGGCCGCGAAAGAAGGGAAATCTACTGCATTACGGATCAGCACTGTCCTGGGGTTGAGAGAACGCTTGCGATCAAAAAGGCTCGTCGAGCTCACAAAGACGAGGTCTGCCCGTCTAGCCAGGTCTCTCTCCATGCCCTGCATTACCGGACGCCACGATTCAGTGACACCAGCATAACCAGCGTATTCATCGACTATGTGATAGATGAGCAGCTTCTCGCCAAACTTACCAGCGAAATTCCCCATATCCGGCAGGTAGAGCCACAGTATTGGCCGTTCGAAACCGAGCTTTGCCAGCTCGCGCCGAAGCAGCCCCATGTAGATCGTTTCAGTCAGCGCTGCAAGCCGGCTGCTCCCCAACTGTGGTGCCCATCGCGGCGGGTGATAGACCCAGAGGTCAGGTTGCACCTGCCGCAGCCACGACTGCCACGAATCGCTCGCCCCGCGATCTCCCTGCCTCAACTGTCGAAGCAGCGGCCGAAGTTGGGCCCATGGTTCAACATACAGCACCCGATTGCCCAAGGCCAATCGGGTCATGATCTGGTGCCGGTTTCGCCAGATGTCAGCCCAAGGCCCTGGTGCGAAACACAGAATGTCATGTCCCTGGATCATGGCACCACACACAGACAGCTAGAACGCCTCAGCGTACATGCGCACAAAACGCGGCGCAAGCGTGGCCCATCTGTGATTCTCGGCCCAGACCCTGGCCTGCTTTCCAGCAGCAACCATATCCGAGTGTCTTGCCAGAATCAGACAGTCCACGAGACCATCTTCTCGAACCGGATCATACGTGATACCTCGCCCACCCGCG
>DIVN01000057.1 GCA_002435875.1 Anaerolineales bacterium UBA6131 | reverse complement strand
AGAGCAGGCGCTTCGTAAGCGTCAGGTTTCGAGTTCAACTCTCGAGGGTGGCTCTACACAACATCTAGCAGGCGAGATGTCCTCCGCCTCCTGGATGTTTTGTAGTGGTTCAGCGCAAAATGGACAATCGGCCCCTCTCACTAAGCGACAACCAGTATGGACCGCTGCTTTGCGAGCAGGGGCTGGCGACGCGCCATATGCCGGGCCTGGCGCGCGGCGGCCAACTTATGGCGGCGCTCGGCCATGATCTCGCCGTCCAGGCCCTCTAGTCGGTCCTGCGGCGTGACGTAGCCGATGCCGCTGTGCAGACGTTGCGTGTTATACGTCTGGACAAAGCGCTTCACGATGCGACGGGCGTCGTTGAGATTGAGTGGCGTCAAGGGTCGGATGCACTCGCGCTTGACCGTCTTGTGCCAGCTCTCGACCTTGCCGTTGCTCTGGGGATAGTATGGTGAAGTGCGCACATGCGTCATCCCGCACAGCCGCACGAACGCCTTGAAGTCTCGCGCCACGAATTGCGGTCCGTTGTCCGAGATGATGCGCGGTCTGGCCCCGGGAAAGGCTTCGCGTGCCCGCTGCAAGATCGTCTCGACATCGGCCTCGGTCATGGTCTCACGAATCTCCCAGTGCACAATGTAGCGGCTGTAGCCATCTAGCACGGTGCATAGATAGTAGAAAGTGCCGCAGATATTGAGATACGAGACATCGATGTGCCAGTGGGCGTGAGGCTGGCTGGGCTGAGTGAACCCCTGCCCCTTGGATGAGGGCGTTTGGCGCTGCGGCTTGATCCTCCCGGCGCTCTTGAGCACGCGGTAGACACTGCTGGGGCTGGCTGCGGCCACATTGGCATCCAGCAGCATGTAGCACAAGCGTCGGTAGCCCTCCTCGGGATGTTCAGCCTGAAAGTCCAGGATAGCCCGCCTTTCCTCAGCCAGCAACCAGAACGTGCGCGGTGTCTGCGCATTGTGCCCATTCGGCTGCCCGTAACGTCGGCGCCAGTCATAGTACTTGCTGGCGGGGATGCCCAGCCAGGAGAGCAACTGCGTCTGCGCCAGGTCCGTGCGGACTGACCAATAGCGCAGGCAATCCACCACGGCATCGCGCGTCTCAGCGGCCACCTGCCGCTGGGCTAAGCATCCCCAAGTTCTTTTTTTAGCTTGACGTGCTCCTCCATCAGCTCCGAGAGCACCTCGTTCTTGCGCGTGAGCTTCTCTTCGAGAGCCTTGACCTTGTCGGCCAAGGGGTCTCGTGCGCTCCTCGCCCGTGGCGCAAAGGCGCTGGCGCCGTTCTCAAACAATTGCTGCTGCCAGCGGTAGAACACCGATGGCTGGATGCCGTACTCGTCACACAAATCCGAAACGGCGACGTGCTCCAGCAGGTGCCGCCGCAATACGGCGATCTTCTGCTCGGCGGTGAACTGTCTGCGTCTCTCGGCCATGGAGTCCTCCTACTAGAAATGTGAGTAGAAATATACTAGCTTGGTTTCAGGCGGGGATGGGAGATCGGAGGATGGCATGCGTTGTGGGCCATCGAGTCCGTTCAGGAGGGTATCCCCGATCTTCCAACCCTGGATTAGTTGGTTGGGCCTTGAGCCCGTGTTATGAAGGAGGCCAGGGGGAAGATTTTCTTCCGGCTTCCATCCCCGCCTGAGAACCACTATGAAAGGATTTGCCATGGACCTGGACACCTCTCGAACACCGGTCGGTATTGACCTCGCCAAGGATAGCTTCGCCGCTGCCGTCAGTGGCGGCGATACTGAGGTCGTGCGAGCCTTTCCCCTGACCCGAGAAGGGCTCGCCGACCTGATCCGCTTCCTGGAGCCCTTTGGGCCTTTCCCCGAGGCCTTCGTCTTCGGCCTCGAGGCTTCTGGCCCCTACACAGAACCCCTTCTGTCCTGGCTCCTTCAGCGCAACGCCAAAGTTTATCAGCTCAATCCGCTACTGATCTCCCGCTTCCGCCGTGCACAGTCTCTCCGCCGCACCAAGACCGATGCCATCGATGCGCGCACCATTCTCCACTTTATCGGGCAGTTGCCCCCTTCCGTGCAGCCCTGCGAGCCGGGCGATGATCTCCAGGCCCTCGCCGCCGAGTACGAGCAGATCACGCAGCAGGTGGCGCGCCTCAAAACCCAGATCCGTCAACAGGTTCACGCCCTCTTCCCCGAGTTAGCCAGCTCCAGTAGCCTTTTCTCGCACCGTATCTTGCGCCTGCTGCTGACTTTCCCCTCCGCACAAGCCATCGCCCGCGCTACGCCCGCCCAACTGGAGGCCGCCTGGGCGAACCTGTCATCCGGACGACGATCGCGGTTCACGGCTCAGCTCCTTCACGACTCAGCCTGCGCCTCGATCGGCTTCTCCACGCCCCAGCGTGAGGCCGTGCTGCAGAGCAAGATCCGTCAACTCCAGCACTTTGTCCAAGAGAGCACCACCATGCGTAATACCTTGATCCGGGCCGTTCGCGCCGCCCATCCCGCTGCCTGGCGCGTTCTGCTGAGTATCCCGGGGCTTGGCCAGATCACTGCCGCGCTCTTCTTGGCTCAGGTCCGCTCACTCTCGCGTTTTCCTTCCCACCGGCAGTTGGCCGCCTTTATCGGTATTGATCCCACCACCTATGAGTCCGGACAGTTCAAGGCTCAGGGACATATCAGCAAACGCGGTAGCCCGCACCTGCGCCGCACCCTGTATCTCATGGCCCAGTCTGTCGCCCGTTACAGCAATACCTTCCGTCTCTACATGGCCCAACTCCGCGATCGCGGGAAAGCCTATCGCGTCGCGGTGATCGCCTGTGCCAGTAAACTCCTGAGAGTGATCATGGCCTTGAATCGCTCGCTAACCCTCTTTGTCGACAGTTCGCTCCAGGAGGTTTCTCATAGTTGACTCCCGAGTAGCCTGTGAGCCCCAACCGACGGCCCAAGTATATCACGCAGAATATGTGCAAACAACCGAAAAAGGCAAGGGCCGCCAATGAGGGTCTATGGCAGGTTGTTCCACTCGACTCGGGATATTGGTCAACGCCTGCATATCCTTATCGCGTGCCCCTTGATTGTCCAGC
>DIVN01000191.1 GCA_002435875.1 Anaerolineales bacterium UBA6131 | reverse complement strand
TTGCCGCGACATGTCGCCAGGATACAGGCAATCTATTCCGCCATTCTGAACAAACAGCGGATTGGGCAGCCGGCATGCGATGTCCGGTGAGATGGGTGAGTTGATAGATGATGCGAGACTCTAGGACAACGGATTGGCGCTCCTGGGCACAGCAATGGCTGTCTCTGAGCGTGTGGGCCGGTCTTGCGGTCGGCGTCGGGGTTTATCTGGGCCGATGGATGATGTCGCCCAATTGGGAGAGCGCACTCCGGCTAGCGATCATGGGTGGAATGACCTTTGCCATAATGATCAATCAGGCGGATGGCTTTGCTGTCTGGCTCATGGTGGCCCCTTTTGGCCAGACCCTATATAGCGAGATATGGCGCATCCTGAACATTCGTCTCCCTGCTGGCGTTCCTGACCTCACGCCAGACAGGCTGGCGGCAGTGCTGTTGGGTCTGATCTTTGTGGCAAACCTGGCGATTGGCAAACGGAAGCTTCAGCGGTTGGGCACTGAAGTCTACATGGCTCTGTTCTGCGTCATGATTGTGCCAGCGATTTGGACCGGTCTGAATGGCTTGACCAGTACGGCTCAGTCGGTGCTTGACAAGTTCATGATACCGTTCCTGGTCTTTGTCTTGGCCAAGAACCTCTTTGATCCAAGAGGGGAGCATGGCCTACGACGCCTTGCTACCACACTTGCTGTGGTCGAGACGTACTTGTGCTATGCGATTCTATACGAGCATATTCGCGGTGTGCCGATCCTCTCTGGCGGACACACGACGGTGTACTCCAAGAGTCTACCCAAGATCGTGAGTATCCTGGGCAATCCTGCATTCCTTGGCACCGTTCTGGCCATGATCTCCACAGTAATGCTCTACATGGCTATGCACGACAGCTCGAAATCTGGACGGGCTTTCTATGCAGTCATGTTTGCCTTGGCCGTATCGGGTAACTTTTTCTGCTACAATCGGGGAGCTTGGCTGGCCCTCGCCGTCGGGTTCGTCGTCTTGCTGCTTGAGCAGCGGTATCGTCAGCTGTTGCTTCCCGCCATGATGGTCGCAGCAGCAGTGGCGCTCATTTACTGGGAGGCTGTAAGCGCAAGCGCCGTGATTACCGAACGTCTGTCGAACCCGACTTCCATTCGCTTTCGGCTCAATCTGCTCGAAACAAGCCGCGAGATGATTCTGGATCACCTGGCCTTTGGCGTTGGAGTGGGCAACTTTTCCTATTACTATCTAGATTACGGTGGAACATGGGAAGACTTGGCGTATGACCTTCCTATGCCGCACAATACGTACATTCTTGTGCTGGCTACCATGGGCTTGGCCGGATTTGTGCCATATCTGCTGATTTTCCTCTCGACTGCCTGGAGTCTGCTCCGAAGCTACTGGCGCAGGCGTAGTGGTGACGCGGGCCGGGCGCTAGCAGTCACAGGATTGGCTGCGGTGGTGATGTACATGGTTTCCGCGGCTGCCGTGGATCTGTACGTGAACGTCTACACCAGTTTCGTTCTTTTCTTCATCTCTGGATCGATCATCGGCTACTTTAGCCACCTGGGTGATGGTGTGACAGCGCCTCGCGCTGAATCATCTGTCCGCCCGGCCGCTGGCCCGTAGACCACAGAATCTGCTAACACCATGTTGCGAGTAGTGATGTTGGGCCAATACCCCCTTGATGATTCTCGCGTCTTGGGTGGTGTCGAAGCGGTGATGGTGCCCTTGCTCGAAGGACTTGCGCTGCTAGGCAAGCTGGACGTATGCGTGGTTACCTGTCAACCGATCGACGAGGAAGGAGTCTTCCAGACGGCATCAGGTCTACCGTTGCAGGTAGTGCGACGGCGGCGACTGGGGCGCATCACCTTCCACCGTCGCGATGTTTGGGAACTGGGGCGCACGTTGCGCAGGTTGGCGCCCGACGTAGTGCATGCACAAGGGATGGGCATCTACGCAGCGGCGGCAGCGGAGTCGGGCTTCCCTCACGTGGTGACTGTCCATGGCGTCTTTTCGCGCGAAGCGGCGTTTGCGCAGGGGCTAGCAGGCGCCATGAGAGGGACTCTGGACCGGCTGTTTGAGCGGTACTGCGTAAGCAGAACGCATAACCTGATTTCCATCAGTCCGTATGTAGAACAGGAAATCGATCGCATTGGAGGCTTTAGGGGACGTATCGTTGAGATCGAGAATCCGGTAGCCGATCCTTACTTTGCGGTTAGCACACCCACTTTATTGCCGACCGTTCTGTACGCGGGACGAGTGATTCGCAGGAAGGATCTGCTCACCCTGTTGCGTGCACTGGCGAGGGTGCGTGCTGAGGTGCCGGATGTGATCCTGCGAGTCGCCGGTGAGACAGAGAGCGAGCCGGACTATGTTGCGGTGTGCAAGCAGTATATCCAGCAACATGACTTGAACAACGCGGTGCGCTTTCTCGGATCCCTCGACCTGATGGCAATGGTTGAGGAGTATCAGCATTGCTCCGTGGTCGCTCTCTCGTCACGACAAGAGACGGCCCCGGTGGCCATTGCAGAGGCGATGGCCGCTGGTCGACCAGTTGTAGCGACGAACATCTGTGGGGTGCCTTTCATGGTTAAAGATGGCGTGAATGGTTTCTTGGCCGAGGTAGGCGACAGCGGAGCACTGGCTGGGGCGTTGCTTCGGTTGTTGCGCGAATCGGACTTGCGAGTCTATATGGGTCAGCGAGGACGCGAGATGGCAAACTCACGTTTTCGCAAGGATGCAGTGGCGCAGAAGACGTTTGAGCTGTATCAACAACTGGCGCAGGCAGGACGGTAGCGTATGCATTCCTCTATTCTAAGCAAGCTAGCGCGCGCGAGCTGGGGTAGCATGGCACGCGGCGTCTGGGATTACAATGTAGCTCGACATCTGGGGACGCTTCCACCGCATCAGTTGCAGATTAACGTCACCTATCGCTGCAACGCTCGCTGCACAATGTGCAACATCTGGCAGATGGAAGACCGCCCTGAGATGACTGTGGATGACTTTTCTACACTGCTCAACGACAGCCTCTTTGCCTCGATTGACCGGCTGACCATCGCCGGCGGTGAGCCAAGCGTACGTGCCGACCTGGTATCGCTAGTCGAGGTCTTTCTGGATAAGATGCCACGCCTCCGGTCGCTGACTCTGATCACCAATGGATTGGCCGTAGATCGCATCCTCGGCGCTAGCGAGGCGATCGTATCGCTCTGCACACCGCGCAAGGTTTCATACAATGTCTCGGTGTCTCTCGACGGTGTTGGGGCCATACATGACCGCATGCGCAATGTGCCCGGAGCGTTTGAGCGGGTCGAGCGCTGTCTCGCCGGACTGAAAGAACTGCAGAAGACGCACTTCTTTTGGCTGGGTGCGAGCTGCGTGATAACTCGGCCAAATCTGTACCATGTCCGGGAACTACGTCAATGGTGTGCCGAACGGGACATCGAGCTCGACTTTCAGATCGTTGGTTTTCACAAGACTTATGTGGCCAACCTGGATCGGCGCAGTGAGCTGGATTTTGACGAAGCGGATCGTCAATACCTATTCGAGTTTATGCAGGAGTTGGCGTCCCCTCATTCACCCATGGACGTGATGTCCTTCTATTGGCATGACATGCTGTGCATGTACCGGGACGGATGCGCCCGCACGACACCCTGCCCGTCGCAATTCGACTCTTTCGTTTTGGATGCATGGGGCGACGTGTACTACTGCCTTTCAGAGCGCAAGATCGGCAACTGTCGCTCCACAACCACTGAGTGCCCGGATGCGGTCAACCCAGGGGCGAGCGTCGCCGAGCCCTGCAGCGCGATCTACTATGCACCGGAGAATCTCGCTTTTCGGGAGCAGTTGCGACGCACAGCCTGTCTCCGCTGTAATAGTGCCTGCTTTGCCAACGTGGGCATCAAGAAGGACCTGAAAGGCTATCTCTGGTTTCTGCTGCGGCGGAGTTTACCGAAGGTTGGATCGTGATGCCCAAGCTGCGCGTGGCGTTGGTTGCCCTCTACCCTGCACCCGGAGCCAAAGCTCCGGGCGGTGTACGCGTCGTGGTGCAGAATCTAGTACAAGTGCTGCGCACGTACGAGGACCTGCAGATCGAACTCATTCACTGTCATTCGGATATCGAGCAGGATGCAGTTGTCCAGGACGGATCGATACGCGTGCACTATCTGGCCATGCCCAGGCGGCGTGTTGTCCCCAATACCCTGGCCTCGATTGGCCGAGTTCAACGCGTCCTGCAAACCTTGAAGCCGGATGTGGTCAATGCTCACGGGCCTCACTATGCCATTGCCGCGCTGAGATCAGGCCTGCCCACCATTTACACGATCCATGGCGTGATGCACCGCGAGGCTGAAGTCTATCGCAGCCTGTGGTTCGACAGACTCCGCTATGTTCTGGAGAGAGCCTGCGATCGCTACGCAGTGCAGCACGTGCATGAAATCGTGGCGATCAGTCCCTATGTGCTGCAGGAGTATGCGGGGTGGACTGCCGCACGCTTTCATCGCATTGACAATCCGCTGCCCAACGAATACTTTGAGCTGGCGGGCACCGAGGAGCCGATGCGTCTGCTCTATCCCGGGACGATTGACGAACGCAAGAATGTGCTGGGACTCTTGGAGGCCGTCGCTCTGGTACGGAAACAACTCCCTCACGTTCGCCTGCACATCGCTGGTCGAGCGACGAGTCCGCAGTACGCCAAGAAACTAGAGGATGCCATAGATGCACAAGGCTTGTCTAATCATGTTTCGCTGCTTGGGTTGTTGTCCCAATCCGAGTTGTTGCAGGAATATGCACGTTGTGCCGTCGTGGTGTTGGCATCTCATGAAGAGACTGCCCCCATGGCCGTATTGGAGGCCATGGCCGTTGGGAGACCCGTAGTCGCTACGCGTGTAGGCGGCGTTGCCGACTTGGTGGAGGACGGCCGGAGTGGGTTTACCGTCCCTGCAGGGGATATGCGCACGTTTGCCGAGCGCCTGGTGACGTTACTGACGGACGCAGAGCTCCGTCGTACGATGGGTCGACATGCGCGTACACTCGCGGAGCGTTTCCATGCGGAAAGAATCGCTGCTCAGTATCGCCAGCTCTACTATCAGGTCGCAGGCAAGGGCCTTCCATGAGGGGCATTGTCTTCTCAGAGCGGCTACGCTCACCTTTTGACGAGGGTATCAAGAACGTCACGGTGCACTTGCTTGATGCCCTGTCACAGGATCAGGAGGTTCTCGCGCTGACTAGCGAGGGGGCCAATGACAAGGATCACGGCATTCGCAACTTCGACGCAAACCGATTACTGCTAAGTCGAGAGCTGTGCTCCGCGATCTCCAGCTTTAGGCCCGATTGGCTTCTATACGTGCCTACGGCATGCGGCACGCTGTTTAGCTTTGTGCGTATGCGCGTTCTGGCCGCTCGCACCAGCGAGTGTCGCACGGCAATGCTGGCCCTCCAGGTACGTCCCCACCGCAGATGGGAACGGCTGCCAGTTGCGCGTCTTGCCCCGGATTGCACCTTTGCACAATCGCGGCGTACTGAAAGGGCTCTTCAAGAATTGGGGTGTCAGACCGCGTTACTGCCGCCGGCGGTGGACAGCGAGCGTTTCCGCCCGGCAACAATGGAGGAGAAACTGGCTTTGCGCTCCGCCTATCAGATCCCGGCACAGGCCGTTGTGGTAACTCACGTCGGGCACTTGAAAAGCGAGCGGAACATGCGTCGCCTCGTTGATCTACAGAGGGAAGGCTTTCACGTCGTGGTAGTCGGCAGCACCAGCACAGAGCACGAAGATGCAGTCTCTGAACAGCTGCGGGCTGCTGGCGCGACTGTGATCGACCGCTATGTACCCAGCATTCAGGACGTGTATCGCTTCTCGGACATATATATGTTCCTGGTGGAAGAGCCAACTGCGGCGATTGACCTACCGCTATCAGTCCTTGAGGCGATGGCCTGCAATCTACCGACGGTTTCAACTCCCTTTGGCGGACTTACAGACTTTTTCCCCACCGGCTCTGGCCTGTTCTACTTGGATGGCCGCGCCGAACTGGTCGATCTGGCCCGGCGGGCGATGCAGACGGAGTGCACGACGAGAATGCTTGTTCAATCATATACCTGGCAAGCTGCGGCAAATGCGTTCAGGCAGCACTTGTTCGGGACGGGAGCAATCAAGTGACTGGAGTGGTCTCGAGTAATATGCGGCTGGCAGCGTACCTGGCAGATGGCGCGCGCACGCCGGCAGCCGCATTGCCATGGACAACCTGCGATCCTGTCGAGGTAGCGCGCATTCTGCAAAAGAACAAGGTCCCACTGTTGTCAATCAAGGCGCAGGGACCGGCGCGCGCGGTGGTGGATGACGCGCGCTTTCAGGAATTATTGACTGAAGAGCGAGCTACGTGGGAAGGCTTGCGCGAGCAGTATCGTCAGGTCAAATTGGCTTTGGAGGCTGAGGGTGTTGCCGACGTCATGGTGAAATCCGTTGGTCTGGCCCCCTCGTTCCCATACAGAAGCGACAATCTGGATGTGCTCTATCACCCCAAGCACGAGGAAATCGTACGCGACTTTCTCTGCAAGCATGGCTATTTCGAGCTGCGCAATGTTGAGGAGCCGCTCAAGTATCTCTTCCGCAAGTTCCACCTGGGCGAGTCTGTATCGGCCATTCACGCCCACATTCATGTGGGGTGGATGGTCTCTTTCCTGGACGAGGAGGCGGTTCGCCAAGGGAGCTCGCCGGCCGCGGATGACCCCCTAGTCAACGTTCCTGGCGCGGACGATGCGCTGCTGACGACGCTGGCGCACTATTTCTACGAGGACAAACGCATTGTCTTGCTGGACGTAATCAAGTTCGCACACTGTCTGCGCCGCGGGGTCGATTGGGAGCGGGTGTACCACGTGGCGAGCTGGCGCGGGTGGCGTGATGGACTGAACGTGGCGCTCTTGTTCCTCGCCTATCAAGAATCTGTCTTGTACGGGGAGACGTTGGTGCCTGGCGACGTGCTGCAGCAAGCTGTCGCTGAGCTTCCAGGTTGGACCCGGCGTTTCCTCGAGAGCTATCTGCGGCTGCCCTCGCTTGCCACCTACTTTGCAGAACCGCGCAATAAGCCTGAGAGCGCCCGACAAGAGGCACCGCTGCCTATCCCGTTCGTCTTTAGCAAGATCTTTTTCTACACGAAACTCCTGCGTGACCCGACCAGAAGCCCGCGAACAAGGCTCAAGGATCTTGTTGTTCATACCAGCTTTGGGACCAAACTGCGATTGCGAATCCATAGCCAACCACGTATGCTGATTACTTTCAGCGGTGTGGATGGCAGCGGCAAGACCACTCAGGCTCAAATGCTGCGCAATGCCTTCGAGACCTGTCTCATCCGCGCGGACCATGTATGGAGCCGTGGGGGGTCTTCCACTTGGTTGACTCCTTTACTCAAGGCAGGCAAGCGACTCATCTCTGGCCGGGCAGGAGCCGCGCGCATCGCTTCGGTGCAGCCTGACAAGGTATCACTTAGGAAGGAAAAGTTCAAGTCCGCTTGGGTCCGCGGAGCCTGGTCCTGGGTTTTGGTGCTAGAGTTGCTTTGGCAGTACTTCTGGCACGTTGGCCTACGCCTGGGCCGCGGTCGCGTAGTGATCTGCGACCGCTATGTTTGCGATCTTGCTGCCGATCTGAGTGCCTACTTTGACCAGCATGCCGATGAGGCGTCCATGGCGGTACGCCTTCTGCGCCAACTGGTCCCAAGGCCGCAGTTCGCTTACTGGCTGGATGTGGTGCCTGCCACAGCGAACACACGCTCACCCGATATCCTGCCCGTACCCTTCGTTCAGGCACAATCCGACGCGTATTCGAGGATGGCAGAGCATGGCCTTCTCACCAGGGTGGATGGTGGACAGGGTCCGGATATGATCTCCGACCGCATCGTGTACGACGTGCTGACTCGCTACTTCGGTCAGTACCACACCTTCGTCAATACGCTGTTCCACAAGAACCCTGGACAGTGGAGATAGCAGTGCGCCCCTCGCTGCGCGATGTCGCCTTTCTTCTACTATACTGGACAGGCGTACCCTTTCTGCTCCGTGAGGTGGTACAGAGAAGGCGGACGACAATCCTGTTGTACCATGATCTACAGCCCGAGGCCGCGAACTACCACTTTGGCCTGCTTAAGAAGCGATACAACATCATTTCGTTGCGCCACTACGTAGATGCATATCAACAAGGGCGGCTTGACGAGTTGCCACCCAAGTCGTTGGTGATCACTCTAGATGACGGTGTGCGGGGAAACCGAGATCTGCTGCCGATGCTCGAGAAGCACCAAGTTCCTGTCACGATCTTCCTGTGTAGCGAAATCGTTGGTACCAACCGTCAGTTCTGGTGGAACGCCAGCAATGATCGCCCTGACCTGGAAAAGCTTATGACTTTGAGCGATGAGGAAAGGTTGGAGGTCCTGGCTCGACGCGGGTTTTCGCCGACGGGCGAAATGCCAGAGCGTGAGGCCCTATCAAGAGCCGAGATTGAGGCCATGCGGCCTTGGGTTGACTTTCAGGCTCACACACAATTCCATCCGGTTCTGCCACGCTGCAGTGCCCAGAAGGTGTGGGAGGAGATCGAGCTGTCACGCCTGAGACTGCAGCAGGAGTATGGGCTGGATATCTACGCGATGGCTTACCCATTTGGCCTATACACCGATCGTGAAGCACTGCTTGTACAAGACATCGGCTACAGCTGTGCCCTGACCATCGAGCCAGGCTCCAATGGACCTCACTCCGATATGTTTCGCCTGAAGCGTATAGGCCTTCGCGACACTGGAGGCGTGGCCGAGTTGCTGGTCAAGGCGAGCGGCTTGTGGGGACTCGTGCGAGGACCTGACCGGATGAGGAGCTACTGATGGGACAAGCGGTGCCCTTGCGCATAGGGCGCAAGGTGCTGATGCTCACCAATATGTACCCAAGTGCTGACCATCCTGACCACGGCGTCTTTGTCAAAGAGCAAGTAGAGGGCGTGCGAGCGCAAGGGATTGAGGTAGACGTGCTCATGGTCGGCGGGCTGCGTCAGAAAGCCAGCTACCTCAAAGGGGCACTGCAATTCTTGCGCCAGGTTCGCCAAAAGCGGTATGATCTTATTCATGCCCACTACGTCTTCTGTGGCGTTATCGCCCGGATGCAGTTTGGCACTCCCGTTCTGCTCACACACCATGGGATCGAAGTCTTGCAGGGATGGACGGCTCCTCTTTGTTGGCTGATCTCTCGTCTCGTTAATGGGGTTGTTGTCACCTCTGATGAGATGCGTCGGGCTCTGGGGCTGCCAAACGCGCATGTAATACCCTGCGGAGTTGACCTTGCTCTTTTCAGACCGCAGTCACAACGGGAGGCACGAGAGCGCTTGGGCCTTCCGCTGAAAAAATCGCTGGTCTTGTTCGTGGGACTCGACCGACCAGAAAAGCGCCTGGATGTGATCCGGACGGCGGTGGCTACTCTGCAAGAAGATATGCCGCAAGTGCAATTGGTCCTGGCATCTGGACTGCCTCACGACCTGATACCCTGGTACATGAATGCCTGCGATGTCCTTGTGTTGGCCTCAGACCGTGAAGGTTCACCGATGGCCATCAAGGAAGCGATGGCCTGCAATCTGCCCATTGTGTCGGTGGATGCTGGGGATGTTGCACAGGTGATTGGAACAACAGAAGGGTGTTTCCTGTGTGCGCAGGATCCGTCTGACATGGTCGCCAAGTTGTGCCTTGCGCTACGCTTTGGCAAGCGAACCAATGGCCGTGCTGCGGTTCAGCGGCTGTCCCTGACCGCGATGGTAGACAACCTGACAAGGGTTTACTCAGAACTATGGTGAGACTGCTCATCGTGCTTGGCTCGGGTGGGCATACCAAGGAGATGCTGCGATTGGTGGATCTCCTTGGTCCACAATATGAGTACTGCTACCTGGTCGCGGCTGATGATGACCTTTCCGTGAGCAGGATTCGCCATGCTGGACCAGTGCGCCGTGTGATCCGACCTCGTTGGAAGAACACGTCGCTACCGACGGCGGTACTGCGAACACTGCTTTCCGCGGGTCAAGCCTTGGGCGTTCTCCTAAGCTTGCGTCCCCGCGCAGTGATCAGTGCAGGCCCGGGGCCGGCTGTGCCGGTCTCTTTGCTGGCCAAGCTGTTGCGGATCAAGGTGATCTATATCGAGACCGGATCCAGGATTTTTGCGCTTTCCAGCAGTGGCAAGATTCTCTACAAGTTGGCTGATTTGTTCTTTGTGCAGTGGCCCGAGCTGTTGCCTTTGTGCCCTAGGGCTATCTATGCTGGCAGGTTGTTCTAAATGATCTTTGTTACGGTGGGCTCAACTGACTTTGACGCGCTCGTGTCCAAGATGGATGAACTGGCTTACAGTCTTGATGTCGACATCGTGGCGCAGATTGGTCTGGGGAGCTATGTGCCGCTACACATGGACTACTTTCGCTTCGAACCGTCCCTAGAGCGGTACTACGAGCGAGCCGATTTGGTCGTGGGCCACGGGGGTCTGGGGACTATCGTAGAAGCACTAAGCTGGGGCAAGAAGCTTGTCTGCGTGGTGAACCCAGCAGTGTACGATCGCCACCAGGAGGACCTGTTGCATGTGTTCGAGCAGCGAAGTAACCTGGTATGGTGCAAGGATATTGAGAACCTCGGCCAGGCGATCCAGGAGGCGCAACAGCGGGACTTGGCGCCCTACCAGCCCGAGCCCTGCCGCATACATGAGATCATTGCTGAATACTTGCGTGAATGAGGTGGAGTCATGATTCAGGTATCGATTCCCGTGTTGGGGGATGAAGAGAAGCGGGCAATCTTAGAGGTGGTGGATTCCGGACAGCTTGCCCAGGGTCCAAGAGTGGAGATGTTCGAGCGCGGTTTCGCCGCTATGTGTGGTGTCAAACATGCGATCGCGACATCTTCTGGAACGACAGCGTTACAGACTGCTATCCTTGCACATGGCATTGGGCCAGGTGACGAGGTTATCACCACACCGTTCACTTTCATAGCCTCGGCAAATGCCATACTGGTCTCTGGCGCGAAACCCGTGTTTGTGGATATTGATGCATGCACGTACAATATCGATCCAGGCCTGATTGAGCAGAGCATCACACCGCGCACCAAAGCCATCCTTCCTGTTCACCTCTTTGGCTATCCCGCAGACATGGAATCTATCATGGATATTGCCTCGAGGCATGGTTTGGCGGTGATCGAGGATGCCTGCCAGGCGCATGGAGCGAGCATCGGCAAGCAGAAGGTAGGGAGCTTTGGCACAGGCTGCTTCTCCTTTTACCCTACGAAGAACATGACCACGGCCGAGGGGGGTATCGTCACGACCGACGATGATGAAGTAGCCGACCGCGCGCGCCTGGTGCGCAACCATGGTCAGCGCCAGCGATACTATCACGAGTCAATCGGCTTCAACTTCCGCATGACGGAGATTCAAGCTGCCATCGGCATCGTGCAGTTGGCCAAGCTCGAGAGGTTTACCTCCGTGCGACGTCAGAATGCAGGGTATCTGAGTGAGCGACTGAGAGGCGTCATCACTCCTACCGAGTCACCAGGCTATTACCATGTGTATCATCAGTACACCGTGCGCGTCTCAGAGCACAGGGACTTGCTGGCGGACCGCCTTAGGGAGTTTGGCATAGCTACAGGGATATACTATCCTGTACCTGTGCACAAGCAGGTGGCTTACCAGAAGTTGGGCTATCAGGATCATCTCCCTGTGGCGGAAGAGGCAGCGCAACAGGTTCTCTCCCTGCCTGTGCATCCAATGTTGAGTCAGGCAGATCTCGGCAAGATCGTTGAAGGGGTGAACGACCGATGGTCTTGAAAGCAGCTGTCATTGGCGTGGGGATGATGGGACGCAACCACGCCCGTGTGTACGCGCAGATGGAGAACATTCGTCTGGTGGCTACGGCCGATGCTGATCAGCATGCGCTGGAGCCGATTGCCCGGACCTACAAGATCGGTGTCTATACCGACTATGTGCAGATGCTGGAGCAGGAAAAGCCGGACCTGGTGAGCGTTGCCGTGCCGACCCGACTCCATCGCGATGTGGCAATCGCGGCGATGAAGCGTGGGGTGCACGTCTTTATGGAAAAGCCCATAGCTGGCAATGTCGAAGAGGGACAGGAAATTGTTGATTGCGCCAAGACCACGGGCATGAAGTTTGCCGTGGGCCACATTGAGCGCTTCAACCCGGCCGTGATTGAGCTAAAAGAGCACCTTGATGCTGGCCAACTGGGCCGCATCTTCCAGATTCATGCCCGCCGCGTTGGGCCCTTCCCGCCAAGGGTCAAGGATGTGGGCGTAGTAATCGACCTGGCGACACACGAGCTGAACCTGGCGGAGTACCTGACCGGCTCGCGCGTGGAAAGCGTCTATGCTGAAGTGCAACGCGAGATTCATGCCGAGCATGAGGATCTCTTGACGGGCATACTGCGCTTTGCGAATGGCACCATTGGCATTCTGGATATCAACTGGCTGACTCCAACCAAGATCCGCGAGCTGTCTTTGATCGGGGAAAAGGGGATGTTCGTGGTGAACTACCTGACCCAAGATCTAGACTTTTACGAGAACGACTATCGAAACGGCCACTGGGAAGACCTGGCAGTCATGGGTGTCAGTGAGGGCCGCAAGATTCGGTTCAATGTGAAGCGCAAAGAGCCGCTTCAGGCTGAGATTGAATCGTTTGTCAAGGCGGTTGAGGAAGACGGCGTGACTCAGATAGGCGGCGAGGAAGCGCTGCGTGCAGTATTGCTGGCGCGTTGTTTGATCGAGTCGGGCCGCAAGCGCGCGGTCGTGGTCGTGTGATCATTGCCTGTGCTGGATGCACTGCGGGCTGAAAAGGCAGGCGCGCTCCTGGGCATCTCCCTGATTGGGCAAAGCTCGCCAGCTTTTCCCGCCAGTTTGCTTGCGTATCCAGGTCTGATGGTTTCGCGTCAATATATTGATGTGCCAGTCGGGCACATGACTCCTCCGCATTGACCGGCGAGAGCGCCTGCAATGCCTGAGTGTACGAAAGGTGGTAGAGGAATAGAATGAAGCGATCCATATGGTTGGCTCTAGGGCTGGCGGCAAGTTTGCTCTGCGGCCTCACCGTACTCGCACGGCTGCCCACTAACCAACTCAATTCACGTGGCATCTATGTGATGTACGACAACATCTTCAACAACCTCGATCGGGCTCACGGCATCCCCGTGAGTGGCGGGACGATGCGCTGGGGCTGGAACGAACTGGAGCCGACCAAGGGCAACTATCAGTTTGATCAGATTCGCAGCTTTGTGAGCACCGAGGCATCGCGAGGCAAGAAGGCAGGTATTGGCATCGAGACGTACGTCGGCAGAATCAACCAGACGGCGCCTTATGGTGCTCTCCGGGTGCCCCAATGGCTATACCAGACCTATCCTTCGGTGGCGGTCCTCAACCCCCGTGGTGGGAGTGAGATCACCAAATACTATGTCCTGCACTTCCTGGACAACAACTACAAGTCCAACTATGCCACGTTCATCAATGCTCTGGCAGATTGGCTGGCCGCCAATCCAGATGTAGCGGCCAATGTCGCCTGGGTCGAGATCGGCGTGGGTATGTATAGCGAGACTCAGCCGGCTGACTCTACGTACGTGTGGGACTATGCGTTCTATGCAGATTGCACAACGGGCAACCTTTGCTACAGCGCAAACGACTGGCTGGCCTATGTGAACTGGTGCACGGACACGTACAAGAATGCTTTCCGCGTGCGCAATGTGACCCTTGGGCACATGCCCCTGTATCTCAACTGCGCTCCGGATTTCAAGGGCACTCGCACATCTTTCTCGAATTATGCCGCATCCAGGGGACTGGGCTTGAAGAACAACGGGCTGCAGGCTGACAGAAGGCCCGCCAGCTTGTATGGCCCGCTGGAGTACTGGTCGACCATTGTCGCGACAGAAACGGTGCCTATTGCCTGGGAGACCTACGAGCAGTGGCTTTACAATGAGACCCTGTTCTACTGGGGCATGCTCGCTGCTCTCGACAAGCATCCGGACATGATCATGCCTGACAGAGGCCTGTTCCTCAGCGGCTCGACCGTTCGCACACGCTACGTCGAAATCTGGAACTGGGTCGATCTATACCTTGGTGTTACCCCCTGGACGACGCCTAGCGTGTGGTGCGCACTGCGCGACACGAACCCACCCGACTCTGGGGGCGAGCGCGGCAACTTTAGCTTCTTCCTCTTCCAGGGTGATGACTATGGCCCGAATGGCGTTACTGTGCCAGCCTATGAGGTTAGTCCGGGACTGCGCGAAGGGGCCTGGACCCGACGCACGGATCAGGGCACAGGCAACCGTTACATGTGGTTCCGCATTGCGGACCAGTACGTCAAACAGAATCAAGGCACCACGCCGTTCACTGTGATCATCACATACCTTGATAGCGGCACCGATACCTGGCAGTTCTGGTATGACTCCACTACCGGTCTCAAGAGCGGCGGCTCGGTCACCAAGACGGGCAGCAACCAGTGGAAGAAAGCAACCTTCATTCTGACAGACGCCAACTTCAACAACGCGATCGGCAGCTCATCGGACCTTGCCCTGGACTGCAACAATGATGGGGATGAGTACTTCCACATGGTTGATGTGCGAAAGGGCGCGGGAATCACCACGCCCAGTCCCAGTCCAAGCCCCAGCCCGTCGCCGACGCGCACGCAGACCCCCGTCGTCAGCACCCTGCAAGGTAGCGTTACACTGCAGCGACCTGGCAAGCCCGCGCCGGATCCAAGCTGGGCCGTTCCTTTGCTCGTATCTATTGGAGGTATGGACTATCCAGTCACCACGGATCAAACAGGTGCATTCACTCTGAACAATCTGACGGCCGGCACGTACAACATTCGGGTCAAGAACAGCCATACGCTGGCGAATGTGAAGAACAACGTCACCTTGAACTCTGGGACGAACACGGTATCCTTCGGTACTCTGCTTGAGGGGGATGCCAACGACAACAACTGTGTGAACATCACTGACTTTTCGATCCTGGCGAGCTACTTCAATCCGGCCTACGATGCGCGGGCCGACTTCAACGGCGATGCTCTGGTCAACATCATGGATTTCTCACTCCTCGCTGGCAACTTTGGCCTATGCGGCGATCTGCCCAGTTCCGCACCGTCTTCACCAGCCAGCATGCAAACAAGTCTTGAACCCGCCGTCCTTCGTGTGGAACCGGCCACGTCATCGGTGGTTCGAGACGATCTCTTTTCGGTGGACATCGTCTTTGATACCGGCGGCAGTACGTTTGATCGACTCGGGGTTGAGTTGCACATGGACTTTGACCCCATGTACCTGCAGGTGGTCGGCGCGGATGGACAGCCTGCTTCAGCCGTACAGCCTGGTAGCACGCTGGATGCGCTGATTCAGAACTCTGTGAGCAACGCCGAGGGCCACATCGACTTTGCGGCTGGAACCTTTTCAGAGTCAGTTTCTGGTGTCTTCTCAGTTGCCACAGTACGCCTGCGAGCGTTACAGAGACCGGCGACGGGTTCCACAACCCTGCGATTCGTGACGCGGGAGCAGAGTCCGACCGATGCGCGGGTTGGCGGCGAGTCAGTGTTAGGTGGTACGACGGATGGAGTGGTGTTTGTGCGTGACGAGTACCGGGTTTATCTGCCACTCCTGAGTCGCTAGAGAACCGTGAGGCCTTTGACCTCTCGCAAGGAGTCTAGCATGAAAACTGGCGGCCGCGACGGGGAGAGAGTCGGTCCTAACCGATGCACCTTGATAGCGGCCTTGGCCGCGACGTGTCTGCTAGTACTCTCCAGGCTCTTTGCCTTGCCTCCTACAATCATGGCTGGGCCTGCGCCCGATATACACGCAGGCCCATTGCTCATGGAGGGCATGGGTGACGTCATGCTGGAGATTGCTCCTGCGGTATCTACGGTGCTCAAGGAGCAGATCTTTACTGTGGATGTGCAGGTCGTCGCCGGTGACCAGCGTGTCGATGGCGTTGAGATGTACCTGGATTTTGATCCCCTCTACCTTCAGGTGGTGGACGCCGGAGGCAGTCCTGCTGGTACCATCGATCCTGGCACAGCCCTGAACATACTGATCCGAAACATGGTCAATAATGCCAATGGCACGATTGACTTTGTCTGTGGCAAGCTTGATGAACCCAAACCCAATGGGACCTTCGTCGTAGCAAGCATTCGTTTCCGAGCCATGTGGGGCACCGGGGAGGATACCACTGCCATCCGTTTTGCCGCCAGGGCGGGCAGCCCCACGAACGTGACCGGCGGCGGCGAGTCTGTGCTGGGAGGCACCGCAGACGCCAGCGTCAGCATCGCGGGTGAGTCTCCACCCCCGACTCCCACAATGACCGCCACACCCACCGAAACGGTCACGCCGACGCCGACTCAGACGAGCACGGTCACCCTTACGCCAGAACACACTAGCACGCCGACACCGACGCCTACAGCACAAAGCGTGCAAGAGATATGGTTCCAAAATGGGGTTGCGCCCAACTCTTCGTACGTTGGCACGGAGGATAGCTTCCTTGAGAGTTGGTACCCCAACCGAGGATACGGTGGCGATTCTGTGGTCAAGATCCGATCCGATGGTATCTGGCGACCGGTGATCAAGTTTAACCTGAGCCCGCTGACCGGCTCTGGGGCAACTCTGGCCGTGGTGGAAGCCAGGATGTACATGTGGGCGTACTATGTCTCGTCTGATGTGCCGTCTGATGCCATTGCCTACCGCGTCAACCGTCACTGGGATGAGGACAGTGTAACCTGGAATGAGTCATATAGTGGGGTGTTCTGGGAAGTGCCGGGCTGTGAAGGTGTCCCGGCAGATCGCGAGGGGACCGCTATCTCAACCGCCCGACTGAGGGGCAAGGACGCATGGGTTGAGTGGGACGTGACCGAAGCGGTTCGTCAGTGGGTTTCGGGTGCGACTCTGAATGAGGGGGTACTTCTGCTCGGCTCCGGTTCGATCAGCCGCAGTGTCCACTTCTACTCCTCAGAATTCAGTGAGGCAATCCGCCGGCCCAAGTTGTTGGTCCGCTACTATGTCCTACCGCCGCCTCCGACACCGACCGATACTGCTACCCCGACGATGACGCCCAGCTCGACTGCCACACCTACCGAGACGGCGACACCCACAATCACACCGACAGAGACCATCACCCCGACCCCGACGGAGACGCCGACGCTGACCGAGACGGGCCTGCCAACCGCCACGGCGACAGAGACGCCGTCTCCAACGGCATCGGCGACCATTACGCTCACACCAACCGGGACGCCGCTCACACCGACGCTCACTCCTACAGCCACCAGCACTGCTTCGGCCACGGCGACTGCCACGGCAACGGCTACGTCGACGGCGACTGCTACACCAACTGCGACCTATACGCCCATTCCTGTTGGGGTTACGGTTACATTGACTTTCCAGAGTGGGATTTCTCCACAACCCGCCTACCTGGGCGTGGCAGATACCTTCATGGACGTGAACTCCTCCACCACCAACTTTGGTGAGAACATCTATCTGAAGGTGAACTCGGACGGACGCCAGAAATCTCTCTTGCGCTTTGAGTTGACGCCTCGCGTGCCTGCCAATGCTGTGGTTACCAGCGCCAAATTGAGGCTATTCACCGTCAGCAGGACCAGCCTTGATATCGTACAGGTCGGAGTGTACGATGCTCTGCGCTCGTGGTCAGAGCTGGGGGCTACTTGGGAAGACGCTGACATGAGGGTACCGTGGCAGCTCCCCGGGTGCAATGGCTCAAATGACCGTGCAGCGGATCCAGTGGCGGTCACGAACGTTCGCTATCTTGACACTGTCTATACATGGGAGGGGGAGCAGTTCCTCAACCTGGTGCAGAGATGGGTCAACAACCCGGGCAGCAACCGCGGGATGGTTCTTGTGGGGGCTCCCGACTATCTTCGCCAAATTTGGACCTTCGCCTCTTCGCAGTTTTTCTCTGGTGGTGACACCTGGAAGCGTCCCGCACTGGAGATTGCTTTTCGGATACCTGTGCCCACGCCAACAGCGACTCCGACAAACACCGCGACCCAGACTATGACTCGAACACCTACAGTGACGGCGACGGCGACAGCGACGAATACCAGAGTGCCGACGGCTACATTGGTTACTCTCGAGCAGATCTATCTGCCCGTGGTAAAGAGACGCTAGACCTGGCGCGGCTAACCAGGTCCGCGCTTGAGTGTCTATCGCGCTGGGGGCCTTTGCAGCCAGTTCAGGCAGGGAATGTGGAGGCGAATCCGGCGTCCTTCGTCGAGCCACACTCAGGTCATCCTGATATGGCTCCCTTCTCACTACCTGCCAATTCTATGTTGCGTGCAAGGAGTATGGCATGAAGCTAATCTCGGAACGCCAGGCGCGAACCGCTCGATGGAGCCTGTTCTGCGGCCTGTTGGCGCTGACCAGCCTTCTGGCCATCCCGTTAGCTGGCCCCAGGTCAGCCGTAGCCGAGAACGTAACGTTATCAGGTACCGGCTCTTCAGCGGCAGTGGCTGATGGGGTGATCATTCGTTTCAACCCTTCGTCAACGGTGGCACAAGTAGATGACCTCTTTGTCCTGAACGTGGAGGTCGTCGCGGGTGATCAATCGGTGAATGGTGCGGAGGTCCATATTGATTTCGACCCAGCGCTGCTGCGGGTTGTTGATGCAAGCGGTAATCCAGTTGGCAGTATCACGCTGGGGACGACTCTGAACATGGCCCTGGCCAATACGGTGGACAACGCGCAGGGCCACATCGACTTT
>DIVN01000064.1 GCA_002435875.1 Anaerolineales bacterium UBA6131 | reverse complement strand
ACATCGCCCGCGACCCGGTGCAGCTTGACCTGCTCCTGCATGCCTGCCTCGAGCGGTTCAGCCTTGTCGCCCGGGAGAAGGGCGTCCAGCTTGTCTCGGACTGCCTGCCTCTGCCGCCAGTCGTGGGCGATGCGGATCGCTTGGCTCAGGTTCTTGCCAACTTGTTGGACAATGCCCTTCGACACACCCCGTCGGGCGGCAAAGTAGCGGTTACCGCTCAGGTGGCTTCCAGTGCTCAAGGCCGTGCGTCTGTCAAGGAGATCGAAGTAGCGGTTGCCGACACCGGCCCAGGCATCGCCCCTGCCGAGCTCGAGCGCATTTTTGAGCGCTTCTATCAGACAGACAAATCACGCGCCCACGCGGGTGGCGGTGTCGGCCTGGGCTTGGCCATCTGCCGCAGCATCGTGGAGGCACACGGCGGGCGGATTTGGGCCGAAAGCGTTCGGGGCCTCGGCACCCGGTTTGTTGTGCAGCTGCCGTTGGCCACCTCGTAACTAGTTCACTCCCTCCGGCCCCATGTCCTTACACGGTTTACGAGCCTTTTACAATCGCGCAATACGTGGTTGACATTGATCGCTCATGCTAGCGTTGGCTTCCACAAGTGAAGCACAAAGACGCGAGTATGGGAGGTAACAGAAATGAACGTACGCAAGAAGCTGTGGTTATTGTGTATCGGAGTTGGCCTGCTCTTGGCCGCGGCAGCGCCCGCGTTGGCGCAGGATGCCGTGCCCGAACCCGATGGCCCTCGCCTGATCCTGCGGCGCGGCGAGGTGATTGCCGTTACATCTCATGGTTTCGTCATCAAGACCGCAGATGAAAACGTACGGCTCATCGTGGGTGAGCGCCCGCGCTTTCAGATTCCAGGGGTAGAAGAGCCGACTCTGGCTGATCTTGCCGTGGGGGATGCCTGTGCAGTGGCTGCACTGCCCCGGGCTGATGGTCGTCTGTTCGCGGTCAGAGTTACAGTGCTTCCTCCGCGGCTGCGACTGGATGGGGACATCGTGCAGATTGACGGAACTGATATCACCATTCAGAACCCCGGCCGTCAGGTCCTGATTCATGTGGATGCGCAGACTCGCCTACGCGTGCCTGGCGTCGATGAGCCCACACTGTCCGATCTCAAGGCCGGCGATCATATCCACGGCTTTGCCGTTGAGCATGCCGACGGCAGTCTATGGGGGCGCCTCCTCATGGTAGTCGACGAGTACAAGCTCCGCGGGGTGGTAGCTTCCATAAAGGGCAACGCCATCACGGTCGAGCAGATTGGCGAAACGCTGACTGTGGTCAGCGATGAGCATACCCGCTTCCGTGTGCCCGGCGTGGAGTCGCCCACGCTGGCGGATGTGCAGGTAGGCGATTTGGTTGGCCTGCTCGCTTTCGGACGGCCAGACGGCACTATCCTGGCCAAGGCGGTCAATGTCCTGCGCGGCATAACCGTGCGCGGTGAGGTCACCAGCAATGACAATGCCACGCTCACGATCGCGACCGTCAAGGGCTCCCTGGTGCTAGTGACGGATGCAGACACTCTCTACGACGTGCCTGGCGTGGAAAACCCCTCGCTTAGCGATCTGCAGTTAGGCGACCGCGTAGCGGTCCTCGTAGTGCCGCATGGCTCCGACACAACATTGCTGGCAAAGCGGATCGCCGTTCTGCGGGTGACACCCAAACCAATCTGATCTGCAGGCCGCTGTGAATGACCATCAAGCGAGCCCCTGGTCAGATGGGCAGGGGCTCGCTCTTTCCAGCCTACACTGCAAAGTGTACGTTCATACACAGGGATCAGACGGCTGTTACCTGCATTGTGCGAGGAAGCAACTTGCGGACGAACCGCGATCCAAGCAAGTCCTTGGACAGTGTGCTCTCGTTGCTCTCGCGGGCTAGCCGCTGTTCGGCCTTCTAAGGTAGAAGGTGTGCTCGGCATACTCTGCCTTTACCAGGCAACGCCGTTCCAACAACTCCTCCACCGTTTGCCAGCTACCCCCGCCGCGCATCACCAGGTCTTGCACCGCCTCTGCGCGCATCGGGTGCACGGCCGTGATACTCAGGAGATCCTTCTCCAGGTCGCCGCTGGCGGAAAAGGCATTGCCCTCGTAGCCAATGAGATACTCCACCCGCTCGACCTTCTCGGCGACCAGCTGGTACGCTCGATTGAGCGCATTTTCACTAGGCGGACGCACCCACTCCTCGGCAGGCGGCCTGGTAGGAACCGAGAGATAGGAGATGGCTGGCCCCAGCTGTCCGAGATAATCGGCCACCTGTTTAAGTTGGCTCTCCTCGTCGTTGAGCCCAGCGACCAGCATAGTCTCGGTAACGAGCTCGCCCTGGTAGGTGCGCGCAAACTCCCGCGCTCCATCCATGATCTCACTCAGCCTGAGCTGACCGTGCGGCCGGTCCACACGCCGCCACGTGTTCTCATCGACGGCATCGACCTTCAGGGATACCCAATCCGCTTGAGCTAGTACCTCTCTGACCTCGGAGCGCTGCACCAGCGAGCTGTTGCTGATGACCGCAATTGGGATGCCGGCTTGGCGCAACAGGCCTATGTGCTCTCCCAGCCGCGCATCCAGCGTAGGTTCTCCGTCCGGGACGAACGTAAGGTAATCGACCGTTTCTCCACTGTCGCGTGCTTGGCCCAGCTTGTCTTGCACTTCTTGCCAGATCAACGCGGGCTCATAGAACTCTGCTTGTTCCACCTTCATCGTCTGCGTGCGCCCCAGCTGGCAGTAGACACAAGAATAGCTGCAGACCTTGGGTGGAATGTTGTTCACACCCAGGCTTCGACCCAGACGTCTTGATGGGACAGGACCGAACACGATCACCTGTCCACCGCCTCCTATCTGTCCAGATCAGCGGCAACCTCGACGTTGTCGCTGGCGATGTCTCTGGGCACCTCCACCTCGTGGCGCAGGCTGAGACGCACTCACGGAGTTATCTTCTGCCCTATGCTGCACTGCGGCACTCGATCGAATGGCAGCCTCGGTAAGCCAACTGCCTGCCTCAGTGGCCAGAAAGCGCGCAGCACGGCTGAGCAGCGTCGGGGCCGTGCCCGCTGGGGAAGGCTGCGTCAATTGCACGACGGGTGCGCTTGGCTTGCTGGTCAGTGCGGTGGATTCCTCCACGGGCAGCAGTTCGCCTTCTACGATTGGCAGAATCGCTTCCTCTGGGCATACGCTGATGCACGCACCACAGCCGGTGCACACCTCGTCGTCAATTCGTGCCTTTTGACCCAGCATGGAGATGGCACCAACCGGACACACCTCAAGGCACCTGCCACATCCAATACACCGCTTTTCGTCGACCGATACTTTTGTTATTGTGCTCATCACATATCCTTTCACGTCGGACGTCGCCCCGCGCCCAGTTTGGGCGCAAGACGGGCCACGACGGTCACGCTATCCATGGCGCTTCAGTGCGCCGCATTGACCTGGGGCTGCTTGGGGTGCAGCATTGTCCCTGCAGCTTCACGCTGCAAAGACAATGCTGCATAGCTCAACTGCTACTCCTGTGGCTTCTCAAGCGTTTCTAGACGCTTGCTGATGTCGTCGAGCTGTTGCTTGAGGTAGTCGGCTTCGCTCTTGAGTGCCTCGGCCTCTTGCTCCCGAGTTGGTGCGGCACCATACGGAAAACCACCGTATGCTGCCCAGCCCGGCACCCCGGTGGCGTAGTACGCTCTGCGATAGCGCCACCCGCGACCTGCTCCACCGGCGCCCCATCCCATGCCGAACGCACGGCCTGGGCCTGGGTTGGCAAAGCCTGGCATGTCGTAACCAGTGCAGTAGCCGGCCCCTCGCCCCGTCCTCGGACCCATTCCACTGGGCCCCATTCTGTTACCTGCGGGCATCCTGATCACCTCCTTTCTGTAAAGCTAGCGTGTTACCTGTACGCGATCTGGCGTTGTGCCGCCAGCTGAATGTCGTCCATCTCACGACGTGAGCCGATGCTCAGTCATAGGCCTTGCGCATATCTTCATCGGTCAGGACTTCGGCGATGAGCTCTTGCCATCTCGGCGAGTCCCAGGTGTGCAGTTTCTCGTGCGTGAGATAATAGTTCTGCGGAATCGGGTGCGTGCCCACCACTACGTCCAGGCCGTACTTGGCTGGCACGAAATCGCAGAATGCCTGTAGCCGTGGACATGGTGGATACCCAACCACCAGGCCGGTCGCCAGGTGCACGACTTCTGCTCCGTTCTTCTTCATCTCTGCCGGAGCGTATTCCACATTGCCGCCAGGACAGCCCCCACAGGTGGTGTAGCCCACCAATTCCACCTCTTCGTCCTTGTACCGGGCGAAGGCTCCCTCGCGGTTGCGCAATGAGCGTAAGCACTTGCCCCCTGCGCAGGTGTGGTAGCGATCACAGATGATGATGCCGATTCGTTTCATTCCTGCTATGCTCCCTGTCGAATAGGATGACACGCTCGCAAGCCTTGCGGTCCGCCGATCACTGATAGGCAGAAAACCCTCAGTGGTAGTCGCCTTTGCCGCTTTCCATATGCTGCTCATATCTGTCGAGCAGGTGGTCAATCAACTGCCGCGTCTGCTGCAGATCTTGCGACCATTGCGCAAGCGTTTCGTTCCCCTGCAAAGTCAGACGATAGACGCGCCGCGGAGGGCCTTGCGCCTCTTCCTCTTGCCAGGACGAGCTGACCCAGCCTTTCTCCTCCATCTCGCGCAGTACCCGGTAGATGACGCTGGGATCAAGGTCCGACAAATCGAACTCGGACAGTTGCTCGATCAGGGTGTACCCGTGCGCTGGTCCATGATGAAGCAGCANNGCCCATCTCCACCCGTACCGCCTACCTCTTCCCTGCGTCATGCTTCCCTCTCATACCTGCCTTCATCCAATCTCGCCCATATTGTATCACACTATTGACAATTTGTCAATAGGCAATTTAACCTCATTGGCGCTGTTTGCCGCTGGTACGGATCTTCTGGAGACGGCCATGGTACGTTGAAGCCTATGCCAGGTGTGCAACCTTTGCCGTGCCCGGGCCCAGGCCGCGGGCTGCCTGAACCGAACACGGGCCTGTGGATCTGCTACCATGCAGGGTAGAGCATCCGTATGGCCCTTCGCTTTGTCTCTGGCCGCATCTGGACTACACTCTTGCTCACGTTTCTCGGCGACTCGTCTAGACCAAGGGGCTCTACATATGATTGGAAGATCTTACGTGCGTCAGATCAACCTGGCAATTGCCAGCTTGCTCTTACTGACAGGGTGTTCGCGCACGAACACGCCTGCCATCCCTCTTCCTGCCACTGTTCCGGCGGCGACAGCGATCCTGCCGCCAGCAAGCAAGCCCGTGGCCTTCACCATCTTGCATACCAATGACTCCTCAGGGTACGTCGACCCCTGTGGTTGAGGCACGCCCATCGGTGGGCTAGCCCGTAGGGCTACCATGATTCAGCAGATTCGCAGTTCGGCCAAGCGGCCGGTCTTGCTTCTGGATGCTGGCGATACACTCACAGGCGTGAGCCTCGCCAACTCGACTGAAGGCAAAGTCATCGTTGAGGCCATGAACGCCATGCACTATGACGCCATGGGACTGGGCACACTGGACCTCAAGCTTGGGCTCCAGGTGCTGCTTGAGAGAGCAGTGGAGGCAACCTTCCCGTTCTTGTCGTGCAATCTGGTCGATCAACAAGGTGAGCCGCTCTTTTCGCCGTACACGGTAGTAGAGCGTGACGGAGCCCGCTTTGGCATCATTGGCGTCAGCGCGCGGGACGTCCTGATCCTGGCACCCGATCCGATTCCGGCTTCCGTCCTGGATCCTCTGACATCCGTGAAGCAGGTCTTGCCCGAGGTCCGTGCTCAGAGCGATGTGGTGATCTTGCTTTCCCGCCTGGGCGTGGAAGAGGACAAGGCGCTGGCCAAGAGCCTGCAGGGTGTGGCGGCCATCGTGGGTGGCAAGTCATTGGAGCGCACCGCACCGCCGGTCTGGGTAGCTGGCGTAGCTCTTGTCCAGGCCGGCTACAACGGCGAGTGGCTGGGGCGTCTCGACATTGGCTTTGACGCTCAAGGCAAGATGGTTGAGGCGGTCAATGAGATCATCGCCCTGGGCCCGGAGCTTGCCGATGATCCCCGCCTGGTGGCCATCGTTGATTCGTACCGGTAGTTTGGCACTGGCAGCCGTTCCGGACCCCAGCCACAGGCAGAGCATGGGCCCACGCGCCCAAGGCGGACCCTGTGCGGGTCGCTGACTGCTCGGCATGTGGTGTCCTGGACCTTCCGTGAGGTGATCATGCAAGACCGTGTACCCGTACAGGCTACGCCTGCCCAGAAATATGCGTCACCCGACCCAGACGCAGGCCGAGTTAGGGTCAGCAGATTGCCGAGGAGCTTGCCGCATGCGGATGGCTTTGCTGGGGTCGTACTGGTCCTGTTCCTCGTGCTTGCCACGACTTACAGTGTCGTGACTCCCATCTTTGAAGGCTTTGACGAGCACTGGCACTATGCCTTCGTCGAGCACATCGCCACAAAGCGCGCTCTGCCTCGCCAGCCTGCTGAGCAGTACCCCCATCTTGCCCGCCAGGAGGCCAGCCAACCGCCGCTCTACTACATGCTCGGGGCCGCACTCACCTGGGCCATACCTGGCAAGGACCTGGCCGGTACCTTGCGCGAGAATCCCCGTTTCATGAGTGTCCCCTGGGGTTACAGGGACAATCAGAACCTGATGGTGCACACTGCCGCGGAGCGGTTTCCCTGGCACGGCACGGTGCTGGCCGTGCATCTCTGCCGCCTGCTGTCGGTGTTCTTCGGTGCCGGCACGGTGCTGTGCACGTATGCCCTGGCGCAGTGCTTGTTCCCACGACGCTCCCATCTGGCTCTGGGCGCGATGGCCGTCAATGCCTTCATCCCCAGCTTTCTCTTCAGCAGTGCCCTGGTCAGCAACGATAGCCTGGTCACGTTCCTGGCCAGTGCCGTGCTGTTCCAGCTGGCTCGCCTATGGAGAGGCCGCATCAGGCGTACCTCTGCCCTGGAACTGGGCCTCTTGCTTGGCTGTGCAGCCCTGGCCAAGCTCAGCGGCTTGCTCCTATGGGCCTTCGCCGCCGTCGTGCTTGTCATTTTGGCTTACCGCCAACGCGATCGCCGCCTGCTATGGCAGGTTGCCTTACCCGCCTTTGCTCTCGCGGCAGCCCTCTCGGGTGGATGGTACGCTCGCAACTGGCTGCTCTACCGCGATTTCACCGGCTTGAGCATGCTTGTCGGCATCATGGGCCGCCGCGCGTCGGGCTTTGGGTTACGAGATGTGCTGGCTGAGCTAGAGGGTGCACGCCGTTCCTTCTGGGCGGTATTCGGCTGGTTCAATGTCCTGGCTCCTGTCTGGCTGTACACGGTCTATGATTTGATCTCTGTGGCGGCCGTCTGCGGTCTGATACTCGATTTCCTCCGCGCCTTGCGCAGACGCGACTGGCGTCATGTGGTCTCCGTGTCCTCCCTTATCGCCTGGCTGGCGCTGGTCTCGGTCGCCTGGGTGCGTTACACGCTACTTCTGCCTGCCTCTCAGGGGCGTCTGCTGTATCCCGCTATCAGCGCGATTTCGATCCTGTTGGTTGTCGGCTGGCAGGCTTTCTTCCCTGCGGGCAGCGCACGACAGCGTTGGCTTACGGCCGGCATCGTCACTGCGCTCTTTGCAGTTACCGTCTATGTGCCATTTGGTCTGCTTGCCCCCACCTATGCGCCTCCCCGACTGCTTGCACCAGGCGAGGAACATGGCCATGGCTCACCGCAGTTGCCGATTCGCTTTGGCGATGCCATTCAGTTGACAGGCTACTCTCTGGAGCACAGCGTGATCGAGCCCGGGGACGTTCTGTTTCTGAACCTCTGCTGGCAGTGTGACCGCACGATCCCCCAGGATTATCTGGTCTTTGTGCACTTGCTCCTGGCCAATGATCTGCTTGCCGGCCAGATCGACACCTACCACGGCCTTGGCACCTTTCCAACCTCCCTTTGGTCGCCAGGCACGGCCTTCTGCGAGCGCTATCCGATTCGCGTTTCGGACACTATTCCCTCTCCTGGCCCAAGCTCCGTGGCAATCGGGCTTTATCCTGCCGGCGCTGCTCGCTTGGATGCATATGATCGGGATGGGCAGCCGATAGGCAACCATGCGCGCCTCACTGGGCCGTTCATCAACTTTGCCCCCTCTGGGGGCACCCTCACTTATGACTTTGGACACGTCGCTGGCCTGGCCAACTATTCTCTGTCCGACACTTCTGTGTCGCCGGGACAGTCTCTGCGGCTAGACCTGCACTGGCGTGCCATAGGCCGCGCCGCGACTGATATAGCGGTCACCGTCCAGGTGCTGGGAGGCGGCAACAAGATCGGTCAGATTGACTTTGCTTTGCCCAGCTCTTCCTGGCAGCCCGGCGATCTTCTGAGCAACATCCACTCCGTCCCCATCTCACCGGAGGCCACGCCTGGGGTCTACAGCATTATGCTAGGTGTCTATGATCCCGCCACAGTCCAGAACCTGGCTCTCTATCGCGGACGGGAGGCCCTGCTTGGCAGTGGACTGCTGCAGCTCTGGACCTTGAGGGTCACGCCGGCTGTGGTCGAATAATGCTGCAGGTGCGCCCACGGCCTTTGACCGATTACGAAGACTGCGGTAGCATGCGGGCACATGATGATGCACAAGCGCCTCGCCCGGAGGAGCGTACAGGAAAGGACTGGTGAATGCTATGACAGCACCAACACGTATGCCACGCCACGACGTGCGCAACGACGGGGCGGGTCCGTACGCGGTCTTTTATTGTGACAAGTGCGACCGTGAGTTCCGCAGCCAGCCCCAGATTGCGGCCACCATCGCCAAGGACGTGGGTCGCAAGGCTCTCGGCGGGCTGCTGGGAGGCATCCCGATCGTCGGGGACCTGGCTGAACGCACGCTGCAGGATTCGCGGCAGATCTACGACCTCACAGCACAGCAGCTGGAGGCCGCCTGGAAAGAGGTCAGCGTGCATTTTCACGAGTGCCCGACCTGCCGTTTGATCGTCTGCCCCACAGATTGGGACGCCCAATCGGGCTTTTGCAACGATGACAGCCCGCGGCGCGAGGAGATTGCCGAGGCCGGCGCTCAACAGGCCGCTGGGATGCTCAAGGGCATCGCGGAGGCGTTTGGCGTGGGCGGGATGATCCGCAGTGCTGCTCAGGCCGCCCAGACGGCCACGGGCAACANNCTGCATGTCCGACTGGGACGAGGTCAGCGGCTAGTGCAACGACGACACGCCGCGCCGCCAGGAGGTGGCGGAGGCGCAGGCGGAGCAGGCAGGCGCGATGCTCAAGGGGTTTGCGAATGCGCTGGGCTTTGGCGCCGTGGTCAAGGAGGCCACCGGCGCTGTCAAGCAGGCGACAGGCGCCATGGCGCGCTGCCCCAAGGATGGCACGCTGGCCGCTCCGGGAACCAAGTTCTGCCCCGAATGTGGCAGCCCCATGGTGCAACCGTCAACTGACCGCTGCCCCAAGTGCGGTGTAGAAGTGCAGGGCGCCAAGTTCTGCCCACAATGTGGGACCAAGATTGAGCGCGCACCCGCAGCGCCGACGCACTGTCCCAACTGCGGCAAGGAAGTCAAGGGCGCCAAGTTCTGTCCAGAGTGCGGCACCAAGATCGGCTAGGGCACCCTGTTTGGACTAGATCCTGGCACGCAGGATCAAGACCAACCGCCAGACGTCAAGGCCGATAGCGCCCACAATCGCGATGATCTCCAGTTGCCGCAGCGTGCCGATGGCGACAGCGGGCGGCATGATGGCCGGACCAATGCATGGCATGGCAATGAGCAGGCCCCGTATCAACCTTGTCGCCAGCCGGTCGATATCATGCAGCGTAAGGTCAGTGTCCTTCAGATCAGCTCGAATAGGTTGCCTCGCCTGAATCTTAAAACTTCGCCGTAATGCCTCTACGCGATTTGACATTTTTCGACATATGTGCTATAGTGCTTGCTCGAAGGACGAAGTGAGTGTAGGCCGTACATGAGAGGACTGCCCAGCTTGCGGACACGGGCAGCTTTTTTTATGCCACCGAATTGCTTCGCCTCCAAATCAGCAAGATCTGGAAAAGATCAAGGAGAATTGTTTCGTGAGTGATCGTGAAACGGGTAGTGTAAAGTGGTTCAACGGAACCAAGGGCTATGGCTTTATCGCGAGAGAGGGCGGGGCGGACGTGTTTGTCCATTACTCTGCCATCGAAGGCGACGGGTTTCGCTCTTTGGAAGAGAACCAGCGCGTAGAGTTTGAGGTCGAGAAGGGCGCGAAGGGCCTTCAGGCCGTACATGTCCGGCCGCTCTAACGGCCGCAGACAGCCATAGACCATAAGGAGGTCGAAGCAATGGCAAAGAAGTTGTATGTAGGTAATCTGAGCTACGACACCACAGAGGCTACGCTCACAGAGCTCTTCGCCGCAATCGGCGAAGTGACATCGGTGGCAATGATCACCGATCGGATGAGCGGGCGCCCCAAGGGGTTCGCCTTTGTGGAAATGGCCAGCGACGAAGTCGCCAACCAGGCGATCGCTGAGCTCAACGGCAAAGAAGTCGATGGGCGCAGCATCACTGTGGCCGAAGCTCGCCCCAAGCGCGATGATGATCGCGGTGGGCGTGGTGGTGGCGGCGGCGGCGGCGGTGGCGGCGGGCGCGGCGGCTATGGCCGCAGTGACCGCGGTGGCGACCGCTACGAGCGTCGTGAGCGCTGGTAAAAGCAGCCGCTAGCCAGTAACTGCTGGTTAGTAACCGCTAACTGAACAAACAACCGCAGGGCCCTCCGCAGGCCCTGCGGTTTCTTTGTACCATGACGGCGGCACGCGCCATTGCCGCCGAGAGAATCAACTTGCTCATACGTCTCTCAGCAAGTCTTCCATCTCATCGAGCAGCAGGTCCGGCAGCGCATAGACGGGTGGCGGCTCGCCAGACCGAGAGGACAACGGGCCCGGCAGGCAAATCAGAAGATGCACGAACTGGGGTGCATGCCTACCTGTTCCAGCGTCGGAACCTGACTCGACTGAGTGGAGAGGCGTCGGTCGTGAAGCCGTGACTGCCGATCCTGGCTGCGCGGGGAGATAATGCGACCTCGCCATCTGTGGCTCAAAGGATGAGCCGTGCAGCCTACCTCACGCCGCGTTCTCCACAGACGGCGGCGATGGCACGCCGGGCACTGTCCGCTTCGGCGCCGAAGGGCTCATCGCGAAAGCGATAGTCGTGCTTGCGGATGAACTCGGACAAATTGGCGGTCAGATGACTCCAGCAGCGCAGCTGTACCTGCACCAGGCAGTTGGACCTCTGCGGTTCGTTTGCGCGTTCCAGTGCGCAGCGGAGGTGCAGGAGGCACAAGCCTCCTGCGTTGACCAGTGCCGTCTGCAGCTCATCATCGTCCAGGTGCTCCACCAACGACTGAATGACGATCTCCTCCATGGTACGCCTCTGGGCACAGGCCGGGCACTCCGCCGAGGTGCTCAGGCAATTGACAAGATCGCGCTGACTACCGCGCTGTGGTTGGCGCCTGGACGTGGTCTCGAGCGCTTCCGCAAGGTGCAGCAAGATGTCTTGATGCAGAATGGCGACGCCCAGGTTGTTGCGCAGGCCTTCCAGCAGCCACCAGCCGTGTTCATTGCACAGGCCGTTGGCCTTTCGCATGGCCCGTCGGATTCCAGGATCATTTACCCCTTCGTACAGTATCCCGTCGAGGTACCTGCGCACTGACCGAATGGACAACTGGCATACGGGGCACCCGGGCTGGGCACAGGCTTCTAGCAGATCCGCATAGGATTTGTTCTCCAGCATGATACCACTCTCCTGTAGGTGGCGTGTGGGCCTGCTCGTCATGGAGTGCTGCTGCCAGGGGCTGCGTTGCCTTCCGCTCTATGCTGTGCTGCATCGCCTGCGGCGAGTCGCGCATGTTCGTTGCGCAGTGAGGCCAGCTGAGCCTCCAATCCGCTGACCGTCGCGCGGAGAGCCGACTTGCGCCATTCGAGGGCCTGATTGTCCTTCATCAAGTGGAAGGTCCGAAACTTCATCACGGCGCAGCCTGCTTCGACATCCATCAGCCGCCGAACCATAGCCTCGGACTGGGAAAGCGGTNNATCCGCGGGCAAGCACTACACGGAAGCCCTCGTCGGGTGTGAGATCCATGCTCTCAAAAACATCCAATGCACGCTGGCGCATCTCCTCGAGGACGTCAATCTCCAGCTTGACCACGCGTGCTCCGGAGAAGAACTTTTCTTCTAGCCGGTGTGTGGAATAGTCCTGTTGCTCGATCATTGTCGCCTCCCGTGATCTCCTGGCGGTGCTGGGGAACAAAAAGAGCCCCTAGACCGCAATCTGTGTAGAGGCTATCAGTCCCATT
>DIVN01000045.1 GCA_002435875.1 Anaerolineales bacterium UBA6131 | reverse complement strand
GCTTCTTCGATCATGCCCAACGTATGTGCTGGATCGAAAAGGGAATAGTCTGAGCCGAAAAGAATCCGCTCCGCGCCCAACTCGCGCACCGCTATCGCCAGCTTGTCCGTGTCTGCCCATGACGCGCACGGGTCGAGGTACAGGTTGCGGGACTCCTTGGCGACACGTATGCCCTCCCACCACATGTCGCCTCCCATATGTGCCATAATGATGGGAAGGCCAGGGTTGGCCTGGGCAACGGGCAGTACATTCCAGGGCGATTCAATCGCGCTGCTGTACGTGTGTACCAGAAGTGGCCAGCCGTACTCGGCAATCGCCCGCACCAGCAGCCGGCCGTTCGGGGAGTCCAGCTTCTGGCGGCAGTAGAGCGGATGGACTTTGGTGCCAACGAACTTGGGGTGCCTGGCATAGGTACTGAGCTCCTGCAGGCTTTCCTCCACATAGTTGAGATTGATCGTCACGTAGGCAAACAACTCTGGATGCGGGGCGATGGCCTCTGCAAGTGCGCGGTTGCCATCATGGAAATCGTAGACGATGGCCGATGTGGACGAAACCACTGCGCTTCGTATGCCTCGGCTCGACAACGTCTTCACCATATCGGCAGCCGACTGCTGGCGCATCGGATAGGTCCATGTACCATAGTGGGTGTGGGTATCAATGATCGCCATCTGTGCCTCCCAACAACCGCAACAGATTGCCGCCCAGCACCGCGTCTCTTTGCGCCGGGTTCAGGTTGGATGCCTGTACCGTCCGCAGCGCTGCTGCCTGGTAGACTAGTGGCGCATGAGAGCCAAAAATCAGGCGCTCGTGGCCGATGTGGGCGGCGGTGACGTCGATGGCGCCGGGCGCGATCAGCAGTCGAGTACTCACGTAGATGTGAGGATACTCCTCAGCACACGCCAGAACATCGGCCAACTGATAGAAGTGCGCCCCGGTCAGAATCACCGGGCTCTCCAGGGCACAGATCTCCGGCAGGCCTCCTGGGGGAGCACCGCCGATCATTAGGATTGCTCCTGAGTCCTGCAGCATTTGCATCACGCGCCGTGCCGCCGGGCTGCTGTGATTCCAGCCCTGGTACTCAGGGAAGAGCCGAAACAGCCTTGTTCCAAGAGCCAGCTGCCTGCGAATCTCGTCGCCACACGAGATGTACTCTCGTGGGTCGAGGGTGGCCACCGGAATGAAGTTCGGGTATCTGGAAACAATCTCCTGGGTCTCCGCGTTTCCTTCCAGATAGTCGTAGCAAACTCCGCGGGCCGAGCACACACAAGCTCGGTCGACCCCGTATCGTGCCATAAGGCCAAGCAAACGCTCCACGGAGATGTCTACTTTGCGTCCAGGCCAGAATCCCACCAGGGTATCCGCATCAATGATCATGAGCCCGCCCCTTCTTGAATCGTCAGAAGCCAGAGCACTGGTCTAGGTGGAGAGGTCACCTGTGTCAGAAACCAAGATGCGCCAAGGCTTTCACTTGCAGACCGATGTCTCCGCAAGGTATTTGTTGATATACACATACTCGATGCGGTCGCCGGGCGCAACCTCGACGTCGTGCGCTGTGTTTGCAGGGATCAGCGCGATGCATGGTCCCTCGAGCAGAGTGCGCTCGCCGCCACGTGACAACGTCCCTCGCCCCTGCAAAACGACGAAGACCTGGTCCCATGTGGAGTGGCTGTTGAGACCATTTCGGCCAGGCCCCTCAATGATGTCGTACCCAACCACCAGGCCGGGCACAATCCCCGCCGGCAAAATGTCGCGGCACACTTGGTTCTGCGAGCCTTCGTCACTGTACTGCGGAACATCGACAAAACGCTTAGTATAGGCAGGCATGTCTGTTCTTCTTCTCCGTTTCATGATAGGGGTAAACTGACAGGGCTAGATGTCTTGGACGAACGGTATATGGCTAGGATGATTTCCACAGCCTTCCGCCCCTCTGGGCCCACAACAGCCGGGGGGTGATCTTGCTGCACAGCCTGCACGAAATCGAGAATCTGGCGGCGGTGCAATTCGTAACCGATGGCTGCCGGATCAGAGCGGCCACTACCAACGCTTTCCTCCAGATGCAGCATCCGATCTTCCTCTTCGGGCTTCCCGTCTGCCAGTTTCCACACGACAATGCGGCCATCTTCTAGTGCGACGGTCCCCTGGGTGCCGTGCAATTCCACACGTGCATTGTCACCCGGCCAACAACTCGTGGCGCCTTGGATGACACCCAGGGCACCGTTCTTGTAGGCGACGACCGCGGATGCGGTGTCCTCCGTCTCTATGCGATGCTCAAGTGTGGCCACATGCCCGAATACACTGTCTACGGGCCCGACCAACCACTGGAGCAGATCAATGCTGTGAATGGACTGGTTCATTAGCGCTCCACCACCGTCCATGTCCCAGGTGCCGCGCCAAATGCCGTCGTAGTACTGTTGCGGGCGATACCATTTTACAGAAGCGTCTGCCAGGACGATCTTCCCCAGACGTCCTTGTTCAATGGCCTCTTTGGCTTTGTGGGCACCGAGCTTGAAACGCAACGGGAAGATGCAGGTCATCTTGATCGCGGCCCGTTCCGCGGCAGAGATGATGCGGTCCACGCGCTCCAGGGTCACGTCCAGGGGCTTCTCGACCACCAGGTGCTTGCCGGCCTGAGCCGCGGCTTCGGCGATCTCGGCGTGGGTGCCGCTGGGCGTGCATACGCAAACCACGTCAACGTCCGATCGAACCACAGCCTGGCGATAGTCGGCTGCCCATTGCGCTCCGAACACCAGAGCCAATGCGCGTCCCCGTTCCTCGAATTCATCGCAGACGACGCTCAACCGCGCCTCTGGGATCGCGGCGATCGCCTGCGCATGCACGTTGCCGATGTTGCCGGCCCCCACAACCGCAAATCCAGCAACGGTCATTTCCCCATCCCCTTAGCGCGTTTGATTTTGGACACAGCTTCCACGATGCTGTCCATATCCTCGCGCGTACCCAGAAGAATGTTCTGACTGAGCAGGAGGGCCTCCTCGTCGCAGGCATGTTCAGTGATCGGACAAGGGGCAGGGTCCGGTTTCCCGATCCTGCGCAACCCATCAATGATCGCCTTCGAGCGGGTGAGAGGAAGATAGCCCAGGCCGCAGGGAATTCCTTCCGCCCGGAGGGCAGCGATGAAGTCGGCGCGCGGCATTCCGCCAAACGCCTCGGCCTGGTATCGA
>DIVN01000241.1 GCA_002435875.1 Anaerolineales bacterium UBA6131 | reverse complement strand
TCTGGAAGAGCATGATCCCCATGATTGGCACGACTATCATGTGCCTTGTGCTCGGCTGGGACCGATCCTACTCGCGCCTCGACGGGCTGATCCTCTTTGGTGCCTTTGTGGCCTACATGTACTACCTCTATGTCGATGAGCGCAAGTACTACAAGCGCGAGGATAACCACAAGGACCATGTTGATGCACCGAAGGACAGCAGAGAAGTCGTCCAGTGGACACTGGTGACCCTGGGAGCCATGGGCCTGGCCATCCTGGGTGCGCAGATCGCGCTCAACGTCACGGAGCTGGTCGTAGTTCGTACTGGCATCAGCGGTTCTCTCATTGGGGTGATCTTGCTGGGAGTGGCCTCTGCTTTGCCCGAGTTCACCACAGCAATCTCGGGGGTTCGCAACGGCTCCAATGGCCTTTCGCTGGGCACTCTGGTTGGCAGCAACATCACCAATCCACTGGTGGCCATCGGCGGGGGTGCCCTTGTGTCCACCTATTATGTTCCCCGTTCCCTTGTCTACTGGGACTTGCCCTGGGAGACCCTCACTGGTGCGGCGCTCTGGCTATTGTTGTGGCTCACCAAGGGCAAACTGGGCAAGCTTGGCGCTGCCTATCTCATCGGCCTCTACTTTGTCTACCTCGTGCTCCGCGTCTTATGGTTCTCTGTAGATTAGCCGCCTAGGTGGGTTCAGGGGTACAATGGCGCCCGTGAGTTCTGACTCTGCGGACGATCTGACCCACCAGCTGCGCCTGCCGGGAGCCGTTGAGCCTGGGCGTGCGCTGGCGAGATCTCAGGAGTAGATGTGGCCCGTCGAGGCAAACTAAAAGTCTTCCTGGGTTATGCCGACGGCGTGGGCAAGTCCACGGCGATGCTGCGTGCCGCACAGCCTCTGGCCAGCCCCGATCGCCCAGCCCTGGCGACCTTTCCTCTCGATAGGTCGCAGGAAGAGCATCGTTCGGCGACTGCCTGGTTGACCCTCGTGGGTGAGGCCGACGAATCCTGCGATCTCGATGTGGATGCCATCGTGCGGCGTCGCTCTCCTCTCGTCCTCATTCGCGACCTCGCACATGCAAACGCTCCAGCGACACGCCATGCACGACGCTATCAAGACGTGGAGGAGTTGCTGGGGTTGGGTATTGATGTATATGCCACACTCAACGTGTATAACCTCCAAAGCCTTGGCGACGTTGTGGAGAAGATCACCGGTGTGGCCATTAAGGGAACGATCCCAGACCGCGTGCTGGATGAGGCTGACGAAATCGAACTGGTCGACGTCTCGCCAGAGACGGTTGTGCGTCGCTTCCAGGATGGCCAAATCAGGCTTTCGCCCTACGTAGCCGAGCAGGCGGCCCAGCTTTACCGCCCTGGTAACTTGCTAGCCTTGCGCGAGCTGGCGATGCGTCGATCGGCGCGCTGGGTGGACAGCCGCATGCGCTCCTACATGCGTAGCCATGCCATCGCAGGACCGTGGGCGGCCGCAGAGCGTCTACTGGCGTGTGTCGGCACCGATGCTTCTGCCGAGGCCGTGGTGCGTACCACGCGCCGTCTGGCGGATCAGCTCAATGCAGAGTGGTTTGCCCTGCATGTACAGACTGCTTCCGAAGCTCGCATGCCAGAAGAGGAGAAGGTGCGCTTGGCTGATATCCTGCACCTGGCAGAAGAACTTGGCGGACGTGTGGCGACGCTTCCCGGCACCTCTGTGGCAGATGCGGCGTCTCTGTATGCACATGCGCACAACATCACCCGTATCGTCGTGGGCCGCACGCCGCAGCCTGCCTGGCGGAGCTTGCTCAAGGCTAGCATTGCGCGGCAGATGATTGAGGCTGCGGATCCCATTGACGTGCATGTCGTTCTCGGTGCGGCAGCTTCAGGCCCTCGAGCAGGCATACGGTTGCCCTCGCTGGGCTCCTGGCACAGATATGCTTTGGCGGCGGTACTCGTGGCGTCTTCCACGCTGGTGGTTGCCCTTCTGCGACAATTCGTAGCGCATGCCAATCTCGTCATGGTTTACTTGCTCAGCGTCGTGTTGGCTGCGGTCCATCTGGGACGTGGCCCGGCCATCGCGGCTTCGGTCCTTTCGATGCTGGCATTCGACCTGCTGCTCGTACCTCCGCCCCTCACCCTGGCCGTGGCCGATGCTCAGTATCTGCTCACACTCGCGGGCCTGATGGGCACTGGCCTATTGATCAGCGGACTGGCTGGACAGGTGCGCGCTCAGGTCGATGATGCGCGTCGGCGCGAGGTTGAAACGGCCGCCCTGTACGCTCTGAGCCGAGACTTGTCCTCTGCTGAAGGCCTCGATTCCATCATAGATGCGGTTGTGCGCAGCGTTGGGCAGAGCTTTGACTGCCGCGTTGCTGTCATGCTGGCATCGCCCTCCGTCGGCGCGGATTCGGATGAGGTGGCTCAAGGTGCTAGTTCGGGGAGGGAGGTGTTGGAGCCACATGTGGCCAACTGGGCCCTGCGGCAACAACGGCCGGCTGGCAGGGGTACCGATGCCTTCCCCGAGGCCGAAGGCTACTATATTCCCCTCAAGACTGCTCGCAGCATGGTTGGTGTGCTGGGGGTGGTTCGCTCCGGAGACGGACACCAGCTCACCCCTGAGCAGCGACTGCTTCTGGAAGGGCTGGCTAACCAGGCAGCGCTAGCCATTGAGCGCGCGCAACTGGCCGAAGCCGCACAACGCGCGCAGCTCTTGGCCGCAGCAGACCGTTTGCAGTCTGCCTTGCTCAACTCGATCTCTCACGATCTGCGCACGCCATTGGTGTCCATTACTGGCGTCTTGAGCAGTCTGGAAGATGAGCAGGCACCCCTGGCGCCCGCTACCCGGCAGGCACTGATCGAGACAGCACGTGAAGAAGCTGAGCGCCTCAACCGTCTGGTCGGTAACCTCCTGGACATGACCCGTATTGAGGCCGGTGCAGTGCACATTGCCTGGGAGCTGGAGGACATACAGGATGCCATCGGTTCGGCGCTGGAGTGGCTGGCGTCACGGGTAGAGGGCAGAGAGATCCTGGTCGATCTTCCCGCAGATCTGCCCTTCGTGCCCATGGATTTTTCTCTGATCGTCCAGGTGCTGGTCAATGTGATCGACAATGCCCTCAAGTACTCCCCAGCGGATCAGCCCATCGAGATCTCTGCTCGCGCAAGTGAAGAGCAAGTTATGATCAAAGTATCCGATCACGGTATGGGTATCCCGCCCGAGGACTTGACGCGCGTCTTTGACAAGTTCTATCGTGTCGTAAGGCCAGACAGTGTGACAGGCACCGGCCTCGGTCTGTCGATTGCCAAGGGCCTCGTTCAGGCGCATGGGGGCCAGATTTGGGCGGAGAACCGGCCAGGTGGCGGTGCGGTCTTGAGCATCAGCCTGCCACTGGAGCATGAGCGTGGATAAGATGGGCATCCGCGTGCTGATTGTGGATGATGAAAGGGCCATCCGCCGATTTCTACAGGCCGCCCTTGATGCGCACGGCTATGTCGTGCTTGAGGCGTCCACTGGCGCACAGGCAATCCGAGCGGTCATCGATGACCGTCCAGATCTGCTCATACTGGATCTGGGACTCGCCGATGCGGACGGAATCGATGTAGTGCGTCGACTGCGCGAGTGGTCATCGATTCCGATCATCGTCCTCTCGGTGCGCG
>DIVN01000245.1 GCA_002435875.1 Anaerolineales bacterium UBA6131 | reverse complement strand
AACGTCGTTCGCTTGCTGCAAATCAAAGGCGACGTCTTCGATCTCCGACTCGAACCATGTGGTCAGGACAGGCGGCAGCACGCTGAGTCCAGGCATAGCCTGACCCTGCAGCGAAACGTCGATGAGCTGTTGGTTGTCGACGGCGTGGGCGATCGCTAGGCGAACCTGCGGATCGAGGAGGGCACGATGACCGGTGCTGTCCGGACCCTGAGACACGTTGATGAGCAGATGTGACACGCGGGCTTGCGGACCCGAGACGACCTGCAAACTGGAGTCGGCGCGCAAGCGAGCCAAGCGCGAGAGTGGGACTGAAGTGATCAGGTCCACGGCATCGCCTTCCAACGCATCGGCCAGAGCCAGGGGCGTAAGGTAGCTGTGGAACACCACGGCATCGATCTTGGGCGCACCTGCCCAATACTTGTTGTTGGCGCGAAGCACAACCTCACCAGGACGCAAGTCCTCCAAGACAAAAGGTCCGCTGCCAACCAGGCGACTGGTGTCGGGGGCGGCCGAGCCAGTCAGCTCCCAATCGCTCCACAGATGTTGGGGCAACACGGGTACCCAGTATAGGTAGGCCTCAATGTTGGCAACGGCCTCGCTCAGCTCCAGCACCAGCCCATTAGGCCCATTGGACTCAGCCCGGATCACCTTGGCTCTGCTACCACTGTACAGCTCGAAGCGTGGGTTGTTCCGAAGCAGGGCGAGTGTCAGTGCTACATCCTCGGGCGTTACGCGGCGCCCGTCGTGGAATGCCGCGTCGGGCTGCAGCGTGAAGGTCCAGAGCCTGCCGTCATCATCACTCGACCAGTTCATCGCCAGGGACGGGCGATAGGTGCTGTCCAGCTGCACGGAGATGAGGTGGTCGAAGATCAGATCTAGCACCATGTCGGTATCGGAGGGTGTGTCGCTGAGGGGTGAGAGATCGCCGGGCGAATGCAGCCAGCCAATGCGCAGGGTTCGCCCCAAATCAAGAGTTGGCGAAGGCTGTGGCTGCGGCATGACCGATGGGGTAGGCCCCGGCATGAGCGAGGGCTCCGGCGCGGGTACCGTCAGACCAGGTGTGGGCGTGGCCGGGGGCTCGTAGGTCGGCGTACCGGGGTAGCAACTGGTCGCCGAAATCGCCAGCAGCAGCCCGACGCCGGCCAAGAGCACTTGCCACAGTCGACCTTTTCTCATCTGACTCCTCTCGCCCAAGGTTCGCTCGCACATTCTACCCGTAACAATGGCACGGTCAAGCCCCTGTTTTGCGGTGCCTGCTGCGTGTGATATCCTCGAGTGACCAGACCTAGACTCAGGAGGCAGCTCGATGGGCCTTGCCCTATTGACGTCGCAGGCTGCGCAGTTGTTCAGGCTTCAGTTTGCTGGCACGACACCGCGCGTTTTTCAGGCTCCTGGCAGGGTGAACCTGATAGGCGAGCACACCGACTACAATGACGGCTACGTGTTGCCGGCGGCGATCGATCGACACGTGGTCGTGGCAGTATGTGCGCGTGAGGACAGGTTGGTGCGCCTGTGGTCCGAACGCTACAGACAGCACTCCTCCTTCGAGCTGGACAACATCACCCGTGACGAGGCGGCGAGCTGGAGCAACTACATCCGTGGTGTGGCCTTTGCCCTGCAGGAGGCGGGACTTGTCCTGCGTGGAATGGATGCTGTGGTCGTCGGTGATGTACCCATTGGCTCAGGCCTGTCGTCGTCAGCCGCCCTGGAGGTCGCCACAGCTGTGTCTTTCTTGGCTCTGGCTGGCTTGTGCATGGCGCCGGAGCAAGTGGCGCAGCTTTGTCAGCGGGCCGAGAACGAGTTCGTCGGGGTGAATAGCGGCATCATGGACCAACTCGTTTCCGCGCTTGGCCAGGCGGGTCGGGCCTTGCTGATCGACTGCCGTACGCTGGAATACTCGGCGGTGCCAGTGCCGCGGGGTGTGTCGATCATCGTTTGCGATACGCTGGTCCGGCGCAAGCTGGTCAGCTCGGGCTACAATGAGCGACGCCGTCAGTGTGAGGAGGGAGTGCATCTGCTTCGCGCTGTGCTGGGCGACATCCGTGCGCTGCGCGACGTGTGCCCGCAGGACCTGGTCGAGCACGGCTCAGCGCTTCCGCCCATCGTACTCAAGCGCTGCCGGCACGTCGTCGGAGAGAATGATAGGGTGCTCAAGATGGCTACCGCGCTGCGCGATGGTGACCTGGCCACAGTGACCGCGTGCATGGCCGCCTCGCATGCGAGCCTGCGCGAGGATTATGAAGTGAGCTGTCGAGAGCTAGACGTCATGGTGGAAGCGGCGAGAAGTGCGCCTGGTTGTATAGGGGCCAGGCTAACCGGCGCAGGCTTCGGCGGCTGCACGGTCAACCTTGTGGACACTGCGGCCTCAGACCGCTTTGTCCGGCACGTGAGCCGGGCCTACGAGGCTGCCATGGGTGCGATACCGAACATCTATGTCTGTCATGCCTCGGATGGAGCGGCGGAGGCAGGCTAGGGTCCTGGCTTATCCAGTCTGGCTACGGGTGCCGACTTTGCCCCGGTAATCGCCACAAAGTCGGCGGGTGCAATAGCCAGATTGGTGCCGCGTCGCCCGGCGCTGACAAAGATCCTTGGCCAGAGCCACACGCTCTCGTCCGCGTAGACCGCAAAGCCTTTCGGCAACAGAGCCAGGGCCGAGATGCCGCCGACCTGGAGGCCGGTCAGCGCCTCTGCCTCACGGTAGCTTGCCATGCGCAGCTTCTTCTCTCCGGAGGCGCGCGCCAGAGCCTTGAGATCAAGCTCGGTTCCGCCAGGGATGGCTACCAGTATGGGCCTGCCTTTTTCGCGCATTACCACCAGCGTCTTAAAGACCTGGGCGAGGGTGAGACCCAACGCCTCGGCCACCCCTTCGGCCGAATGGATCTCGTCAGAATACTGCAGTACTTCATAGGTGATGTCTTGCGCATCGAGTGCGCGCATGGCGTTGGTCTTTTGCATGGGCGAGTCACCATTTCCTCACATTTGGCCGCAAGCGGGAGTAAGCCGTATCGATTGCAGGCGTGCAGCAAGGATTATAGCGTGGGGGCTGAGAAACTGCAGCAGCGGTAGGTCGTTCTTGACGCGATTGCGCTGGTTCGCTATCATGGGCAAAAATGCTCGGCCATTCGCCAATCGCCAGACTGGAGGGAAAGCCGATGAATGATCCTGTCGTGATCGTCGAGCAGTTGCGCAAGGCCTATGGACCGGTTATCGCGGTGGAAGGCATCGACCTGTCAGTTCGGCGCGGCGAGATCTTTGGTCTGCTGGGTCCCAATGGGGCGGGCAAGACGACAACACTCGAATGCCTGGAAGGGCTGAGACGCCCGGATTCGGGGCGCCTTTCGGTCTTGGGCGTTGACCCGACCCGCCAGGCCAGCAAGCTGCGCGATGTGCTCGGAGTGCAGTTGCAGACTGCCTCACTTCCGCCTGCGATGCGAGTCGACGAGGCAATGGCCTTCTTTGCCGCGTACCACAACGTGGCTGCACGCCACGATGTGCTGCAAGCACTGGAACTGGAGGACAAGGCCCAAAGCCAATACCGCGCGCTCTCTGTTGGCCAACAGCGTCGTTTGGCTCTCGCCCTGGCTATCGCCCATCGACCGCCCGTCGTGTTGCTTGACGAGCCAACGGCTGGACTGGATGTGAGCTCACGTCTGGCCCTGCACGGCCTGATTGCTGACATGAAGGCGCAGGGCACAACGATCGTGCTGGCTACACACGACATGGCCGAGGCGGAGAAGCTGGCCGATCGGGTGGCCATTCTGCTGCGTGGACAGATCGCCGCCCTGGGCACCCCTAGAGAGTTGACTGCCACGGGCGCCGGCCTGACCAAGGTCTCCGTACGCACTGAGCAGGCTACTCTCCGTGATTCGCTGCCCGAGTTGGCAGGGGTCACTCAGCGCACCGTGCAGGATGACTATGCGATCTTTTTCACCACTGATCCGGGAAGCACGGTTGCCGCCGCCCTGCAAGCGGTGACTGCGCAAGACGACGCGCTCATTGATCTACGTGTCGAGCGGCCTTCGTTGGAGGAGCGTTTCCTCGAAATCACCCGGGAAGGAGGCGCGCGATGAACGCTCTGCTAACCCACCTGCGCTACGAGTTCAAGACCGGAGTGCGCGACCCGTCGCAGCTCTTGATGAACTATCTCTTCCCTCTGGCCTTCTACGTGTTGATGGGGTTGTTGATGGTGCCGCTCAATCCCACATTTGCTCAGACCATGATCCCAGCCATGATTGCTTTTGTCACGATGGTAGCACCTCTGCTGGGCTTGCCCTCTCCGCTGGTGGAGGCTCGTGAGGCAGGGATCTTTCGCAGCTTCAAGATCAACGGCGTACCTGCGCTGTCTATTCTGGCCATACCCACCATGACCACGGTTTTCCACGTGCTGATTGTCTCGGCCATCATCGCGCTGACTGCTGGTCCTGTGTTTGGTGCAGCCATGCCTGTCGATTGGACTGCCTTTGCTGCGCTGACCTTGCTCACAGCATGTACGCTGGGAGCTTTGGGGGCGTTGATCGCTGTCGTGGCCACCGATTCGCGGTCAGTGGTCCTGCTTTCGCAGACCATATTTCTGCCATCCATGATGCTTGGCGGAATGATGGTGCCCACCGAACTACTGCCGAATGCCCTGCGTCCGCTGGCGCGGCTGCTTCCGTCTACTTATGCTATGCAGGCCTTTGTTGGGCTTGCGTACAGGCGAGAGACGCTCATTGCGCCCTGGCTGTGTGTCCTTGTGCTCCTCGGCAGCGCGGTGCTTGCCTTTAGCCTGGCCGCGCTCCTGTTCAACTGGGATAGCCGCAACGAGACGCGCCGCGCGCATCCTGCACTGGCTCTGCTTGCGTTCGTTCCCTATGCTGTTGGCCTTCTGCTCGGCTAGGAGGCGATCATTAACGTTTGGATGCCCGCACGGGCGCTCGAGACCTATCCGCGGGCTGGCTCGTTGCGTGGATTGTTCAGCGCTGTATTGCATTACCGAGCCGCGCCTGTGCGCGGCCATGCCGACTGGCGCAAGAGTGCGCGAGTAATGATCGTGAGGTTACATGGCAAAAGACAAAGGCAACACTTCTGCTGCAGATAACCTGCAGGTGACCATCCGAGTGATCTGTGAGAACTGCAAGTACCGGTATTCCTACTCGCTCTTGGCCAGCGTGCCTGCCGCCGAGATGGAGAAGGAGCGCCGCAGGGGCACTTCCAAGCGCAGCCTTGAGGAGCATGCGGCAATGTGGCAGTACCCTGAAGCCTCCGAAGACGGCTCCATGCGCATCCGTGAAGTGCGTTCTGCGGAAATCGCGAGCCGCTTGCAGGGCAAAGCGTGCCCCGAGTGTGGCTACTGGCAGTCCTGGATGGTGCCGCGGGAGCTGACTCGCCGTCGAAGCACCTTTCTCTTCCGCCTGTCAATCGTTGCCGACATTCTGACCCTGCTGATCATCCTGTTTACCGCCGCCTGGGGCCTCTGGCCCCTCGCCATCCTGGGGCTCTTGCCGGCGGGAGTGGCAACGCTCCTGCTCATGTTTCAGAGATCACTCCCGCAAGGACGTTGGGATCCCAATCGAGGACGACGCCTCGCTGAGCAGACCAATGAGCCGCTGGTTGTCTATCGCAGAGGAAAGGTTGGCTCGTCGGCCGAGTAACCGACAGATGATGCAATGGGCAGATCTCGTGGCGGCAACGCCTGGGGACAGGGGCATAGAGTATGATCAGGCGGCCACGCAGGAGGGACCCGGATCGATGTATGCTGATTTGGCGCAGTACTATGACAGAATCTATGCTTTCAAGGACTATGTGGCTGAGGCGCGGACGCTGGCAAAGCTGATCCACGAGAAGCTGCCACCCGAGCGGCGGCGCTTGCTCGACGTGGCCTGCGGCACGGGCAGGCACATCACGTTCCTGAAAGCCTGGTTCGATGCCCAGGGACTGGACAACTCCGAGGACATGCTGCAGATGGCGCGTGCCTCCAATCCGGAGATTACATTCCACCAGGGAGACATGGCCGAGTTCTCGCTCCGTCAGCGTTTCGACGTGCTCACATGCCTGTTTAGCTCCATCGGATACCTGACGACCCTCGAGCGGCTGCACAGTGCTCTACGTTGTATGGTCAGACATCTAGAGCCCGGGGGCCTGCTCTTGATTGAGCCGTGGTTCACCCCAGAATCGTGGCATCCTAACACGGTACATGGGGTGTTCATCGACGAGCCTGAGCTCAAGATCGCGCGCGTGAACACCAGCTTTGTCGACGGCCAGATCTCCTACTTTGACTTCCACTACCTGCTTGGGACACCGAGAGGGACCGTGCACGCGGTCGAACACCATGAGCTGGCACTCTACCACCATCATGAGCTCGTGGATCCATTAAGGGCTCTTGGCATGCATGCGTATTACGACAAGCATGGCTTTATGGACCGTGGCTTGATCGTCGCCCAGGCGGCAGGGTAGGCGGTAATGACATTAGGCTCGTTTTGCGTAGATCACACTGCTCCAGGCTCATCTGTAGATCCGGGCCCCTACAGGTTTTTGTTCGATGATCTGCCGGCAGGTGTACCTGCGCTGTGCTCAGTAGTGCAGGGACTGCTCATCCACGCCCTAGAGACAAAGCGTTACGGTGTGCAGTTAGCGCCTGAGCGTCTCGCCGAGGTTGAGGTAGGCACAGTGTCAGGAATGCTGGCAGGCGTCCTGCGGCTGGACCCGGGGCCACTGCAGTTTGCGCGTCCCCCGGAACGGCGTTGGGTGGCAACTTGCCACGACTATGCGCTGCTGCTCTGCGCCATGTTGCGTCATCGCGGGCTCAAGGCCCGCGTAAGGTCCGGCTTTGCCGCCTACCTGCAGTCAGAGAGGTTCACCGACCACTGGCTGTGTGAGATGTGGGTCCCACAGCAGCACCGCTGGGTACAGGTAGACGCGCAGCTAGATACGGTGCATTGCCAGTCCTACGGCATCCGCTTTGAGCCATGTGACGTTCCGGCCGATCAGTACCTGACGGGTGCTCAAGCTTGGAGTGCTTGCCGCCGCAATCAGCTGAACCCCACTCTGTTTGGCTTTAGGATGTGGTTGGGCTGGGGCTACCTTCGCCATGTGCTGCTTCGGGACGCCTTCGCGCTGGCGCAGATCGCGCCGCTTGCGTGGGCTCCACTCGGATTGCCCGAGAAGGCTGAGGACCAACTCCAGGCGGAGGATATGGCCATGCTGGATTTGCTGGCAGCACTGGTCATGGAAGATCCTGGCATAGATGCCATGCAGCAGCGTTGTCAAGGGATGCTCGCCACCGGTCATCCTCCCGACTGGCGGCCGTGGACGCTGAACGACGTGCGCCATTTGGGCATGACCTGAGACCAGGCCGCGCACCGTCAGGCACGTCAGCGTGCGCTCATTCGACCTAACAATCTGGTGCCATCCTTGTACCGGCAGCAAGCCTCTGAGCCCGGTCTCTTGCTGGGTCCTCTTTCCGGACCGGTGCCCCTGGTAAGCTCTTCGCTGCCTGCCCCGTCTATGGTATAATGGACGCGACCGCAAGATGTGCTAGCTCCAACGGAAAGGAACGCAACATCTCATGGAGACAAGACCCTTCGGCAAGACAGGCATAAACTTTCCCATCCTCAGCCTTGGCTGCCAGCGTTTGGTGGACGACGAGGGATGCTCGGAAGACCAGGCTGTAGCGATTCTGAACACGGCTCTAGAGAGGGGAATCCGCTATTTTGACACGGCCTGGTCCTATTCTCGAGGTGAGAGCGAACGGCGCGTGGGACTGGTCGCCAAGCATCGCCGAGATGAGATGTGGATTGCGACCAAGACCAGTGACCCTACTGCTGACGGTGCGCTCCGACAGCTTGAGGAGAGCCTGCGGCGACTGCAGACGGACCACATCGATGAATGGCGGCTGCACGGCGTGAATGACTGGGTCCGCCTTGACGTGATCACTGGGCGGGGAGGAGCGCTCGAAGCACTAACCAAGGCGCGTGAAGAGGGCACGGTGCGCTACCTGAGCATCTCGGGACACTCTGACCCGCAGATTCAGGTGCAGGCTCTGCATCGCTTCCCCTTTGACACAGCCCTGGTGGCTGTGTCGCCGCTCGACCACTTTGTACACAGCTTTGCCGAAGAGTTCTTGCCGATCGCGCAACAGAGAGGAGTCGGCGTCATTGGCATGAAGGTCATGGGCAAAGGAGTATTGAGTGACGTCGCCGATCGCGCCTTGCGCTATGCCTTCGCCTTGCCCTTGACGACGGTCATTCTAGGTTGTTCTACCATGGCCCAGCTCGACGCGGACCTAAAGGTGGCCGAGGACTTTAAACCCATGGGTGCAGAAGAGCGCCTGGCTTTTTTCCGCGAGATCTTGCCTCTGGTGAGTCCGCAGAACGTCCCTTGGAAGGCGGTGGATTGGGGCAAGGTGAACGCCTGGAAAGCACGCGAAGATCCCGCGGGCCTGCTTTGGTGGTAAGAGTGGCTTGTACCGCGTGACGAATGAATGTGGCCAGTGATCAGTTGTTTCGGGCCACGACTGGATTGCATGTAGGCTAACCAAGAAAGGAAAGACCATGGAATGGGTTCATGTGGAAGGCAAAAGAGGTAGAGCGGTCAAGCTGTATGCCCTGAGCACATGCGGGTGGTGCCGCAAGACCCGCGAGTTGCTTGACGAGCTTAAGATTGCCTATGATTATCAGTACGTGGACTTGCTGAATGGCGCTGCTCGTCAGGAGGTCCTTGCAGAAGTGAAGCGCTGGAATCCAGCGGGTTCTTTTCCGACCATCGTCATCGACGACAAGGATTGCATCGTGGGCTTCAAGCCGGAATTCCTGCGCGTGGAGTTGGCGCGTGAGCAATGAATCGGTTTCTCCGGTACGCATCGAGCGTGTCGCAAGAGAGCTGTGCGAGCAAGCCACGACTGGCGGCTACCATCTGAATCCGAATAACCAGGTGGTGGAGCAATTGGTCGAGGGTCTGCTGGTCAATGAGCAGCGTTACGGCTATCGAGCTTGTCCCTGCCGTTTGGCAGATGGCGACAAAGATGCCGACCTCGATATCATCTGCCCGTGCGAGTACCGCGATGCGGACGTGCAGGAGTTTGGCACCTGCTATTGTGGGCTCTATGTGTCCGAAGCGGTGGCCGATGCTCGTCAGGAATTCGAGCCGATCCCCGAACGGCGACCCGCTCCGGAGGATCGCAAACGTCCAACGGCCGACGCAACCCTGTCAGGCCAGGTCAGATTGTCTCAACCGGTGTGGCGCTGCAGGGTGTGCGGCTATTTATGTGCCAGAGAGATGCCACCGGCAGTCTGCCCGATCTGCAAGGCCAAGCAGGAGCGCTTCGAAAGGTTCATCTAGCCGGCCTTGGCGTGCGGTCGCCTTGCGCCTGGGATTTCTGGATTTGATCCTAGTGACGGGTATGGCGCGGGTCTGAATGCACCATCGATGGAGGCTAGACCGCCCTTGGCAGACCTGCGGCGGCGCTCGAGGAGGTTGCCATGGTGTGGCGCATCGATTGCGGTGTCAACACTGACCCACTGAATCCCTTTGGCAACCCCACCGCGCAGGGGCTTGCTTCCTTGGGTGTGACCTGGGTGCGTTTCACTTTCAAGGACGTCGCCGGGGGCAACTACCCCGCCTCCTTCAGCATCTACGATCCTGTGGTGCAGTCGTTGCGCGGCGCTGGACTGCGCATCCTGCTTATCCTCTCATATGAGACGCTACCCAACTGGCCTGTCTGGGGCACACCACAGGACACCGATGCCGCCTGGGCAACATACCGAGGCGCTTTTGCGCTCCGTTGCAGGCAAATTGCGCAGCATTATGCTACCCACGTTGAGGCCTACGAGATCTGGAACGAACCGGATCATGCCTCGGGCGCCTACAATCCCAAGGTGCGGGCAGAGATGTTCGGCCCGCTGTTGCACGAGGCGTACGGGGCCATCAAAGCGGTGTCCCAGTCAACGGTGGTCATGGGCGGGCTTGCTGAGGGCCAGTCCAGCTATGTGCGCGATGTGCGGGCCGCATCTGGGAATGTGCTGTACGCCGATGCCCTGGGGGTGCACCCATACTTCCGTCGTCCAACGCAGGGATGGAGCCCGCCGGGCCAGCCGCCTGGTGTACCCTGGGGAGCCGGCCTGCTCACCGATCTCATCCACGACTATCATGCGGTTGCTGGCAAGCCCATCTGGGTAACCGAGATCGGCCTCGATGCGCCAGACGAAACGGTGCGGGCAGACTACCTCTCGCGCAGCTTTGAGGCGATTCGTACCACGCAGTCTGCCATTGCTCCCAAGGTGCTCTGGTACTGCTGGTCCAACGGCATGAACCCGCATTTTGGCCTGGTTGGTCTGAGCGGAGAGAGGCTGGCGCCTTACGAGGCATTTCGCGCCTTCCTTTCGAACATGGCAAATGCGCAAGCACGTCTGGAAAAGTCGCTGCTGCAAGAGGCCGCCGCGCAACAGTGCATGCAGTTCAACCCCAACGCTGCCCTGCAGAAACGCATTTTCGAGGATGGTCTGGTTCCCAACTCGGCCGAGTTCGATTTCCGGTTTGCGGGCGTAGACTATGTCGCGCAGCGTGCGGAGCACCTGGGCACAGGCGAAGTGCGCGTATACTACTGCCAGAAGGGCCTGTGGTCGCTTGTCTGGTATGTTCCCCGCCAGCCAGCATCAGCCTCGCTTGTCCTCGACCGTCCGAGCGCCTACCATGAGGACCGTGCAGGCTTAACCGTGCGCTACTTGCTAGTTCTGCCGACAGAGTCACCCGTGGGTGTCGCAGCAGACGAGGTGCTGCAAGGGTGGCGGGAGCCTAACGCGGGTGGCAAGACGGCGCACGAGCTTGTTCTGCCGGGAGCGGTTTACAGATTGGTGGCGGATGATCGTGCCGCCCCGGCGATTGACTCCGCCTCAGCCGCGCTGCCGGATGGCACGAGTGGAATAGAGGTCAACCGGGCGATCTGGGTACTGGCCGCCTACTCCATCGCCGGCAGGGTCATGAGCGACGCTGTGCGTCAGGCGAGCGTGGAGCGCTTGGCCGCGGCCTGCTTGAGGTTTGGCCTGGAGTACACAGCCGTCCTCGGTCAGGGTGAAGTCGACGGCAGTGGTTTGCCCACAATCGCAGGACTCGCGGCGTCCACGCTGCGGGCGGAAGTGGCTGACGATCTGTTCAAGAAGAGCCTGCTTGCCGCAGGCGAAGCACACCAGGCCATCCAGTTCAATCCCTCCGCAGCTTTGCAGGCTGCGATCTTTGGGGCAGGTTTTGTCCCGAATTCGCCCGAGTTCCGCCTCTCCTTTGAGGGCGACAGATATGCTGTGCAGCGTGCAGAGCACCTCCGCACGGGCGAGGTGCGTGTCTATTATGCCACCGAAGGCCAATGGCAGAACGTACGCTTTGTGCGGCGCCCTTGAATGCTGGGTCTGTCTGGTCCAACTGGCGATCTAGTTCCGTTTAGCGGTTCACTGCGGCTCTGGCGGCCAGCCAGTTGCCCCAAGGGCTATTGGTGAAGGTCACACACCCCGTTCCGATGATCAGACGCTTGCCACCCGTTTGCTCGACAGCATCTGCAACCTCCGCGTCGATGCGCTCCGGAGTTCCGCGCAGCATCGTCTCGATGCGATGCAGCCCACCGACCACAGCTCTGGGGAAGCGACTCTGTGCCTCGTGGAGAGTGGGCGGTGTCTCGCGGTCGTGCCAATTGATCGCTTGCACCGGCAGCGTAGCCGCAAGATCGAACATAATGTTGTTTCCGTGCAGGTGCAGCAGGTTAAGCCACATGCCGTGGGTCGCTTCCAGGATGCGTCTGTCATAGGGCATGCCAAATTCCTGGTACTCCGCCTCGTTCAGCAAATCGTACGTCGCGTACTGTAGTGCCAGGAAAATCCCGGACAGGCCGGTTGCACGCGCCGCCTCGATAAAGCGCACGGTGCTCTCTGTGATTGCCTCCAGCCCCGCCTTCAGCTCCTGCGGATGCTGGCGCAGGTCAGCGAGTAAGCGGTTGCCAGCCAGGAATGTGGCCTGCGTGAGGGGATCGAAGATCGTGTGGATGAAGGGCGTGCCTGCCTCTAATCCGCTTCCCACTAACTCCAGGGCGTGCAGCATCTCGCCCATCATCCCCTGGTAGGGGTCGAGCACGCGCAGCGTGGGCCAGTCCTCTGGGCTACTGATTGCCTGGCCGAGCCATTCACGAGTGCCTTCTTCGTTGCCCACCCACCTGGACTGGACCCCCCAATCCGCCACGCAGTTGTTGCTGCTAGGCGAAACCTTGACGAAATCAAAGTCAAAGGTGCTTTGCAGATCGAGCGTGGCGCGTGCCAGGCTGATAGCAGTTTGGTCGTCGACCGGCCAATGGCGCCATAGGGCAACCGCCAGTCGATCGACCGGCTGGCCAGCGATTGTGGCCTCCAACCTTTCGCGTTTGCTCATTGCCTTCATGTTCACCCTCCCGGCTGTGAGATCATCGTTCTAAATGGGATCTATCATGGCAGCTCGAGGTCCGCGTGTACGCACGAGCGGTCGAGTCCACGGCGTCCGCGAGACGTGCGGTTACCCCTTTCGCGGAGCCTGCCCCTGCTGCGTGCTCATGCCATGGTCGCGGTCTGCTTGCGCTGGACCCGCCGCACCACCTCGCGCCCGGCATCCGTTGCGGCGGACATGACCTGCGTGAGCTTGCGTACCTCTCCAGGATCGTTCACGCCCGGCGCCAGGACGGTGGCCACCACCTGTGACTCTAAATACCCCAGGGCATCCTCTAACATGCCTATCACATGCCTGGCTGTCCGCGGATTGCTGTCACCCATGGCTATGACGATGACAACAGGTCTGTCAACGAACCTGGCTTTGTCTACGTCACGGTGACACCTGGAATACCAGCGGTCAATCATCGACTTGAGTTGGGCGCTCGGTCCCCACCAGTAGACTGGCGTTCCGAGCACCCAGGCATCACTGTCTGTCATAGCTTCCAGCACCTGCTGCATGTCATCGGCCAGAACGCACTCTCCCGTCTGCAGACAGGCGTCGCAGGCATCACACGCGGCAATCTCTAGCTCAG
>DIVN01000025.1 GCA_002435875.1 Anaerolineales bacterium UBA6131 | reverse complement strand
TGGGCACCATTGAAGAGGCCATAGAAAAGGCACAGCATCTGGATCGGCACGACTGACCGCGTTGTGGCGAGGATATACAGAGGAGGACGAGCACACAGATGCCTCCCTATATGACGCTTGTGGTTGCTACCCCGGAGACCAAGCTCCTGGAGGCCAATGTGCAGTGGGCACAGGTTCCTTTGAGCGATGGCGGATCGATAGGCATCTTCCCCGGTCACGGGCCGTTGGTCGCCGAGACATCGCCCGGGGTGATGCGTTACGACGACGGAACCGGAGTAAACTCCTTGCGCCTGCGGGCTGGGGTGTTGCGCGTGGAGGTGGGACGAGCAACCGTGTACACAACCGGTCTTTCCGAAGGGGCGGACTCTGAGGTTGCTGCGGAGCCGGAAGGCACGGATGAAACCGTACATCGCCTGGTCACTACGCTCCTACGTTCGTCCCTCGACTCTGTCAAAGCGTCACGTGACAAGCCTGCAGGCTAGGTTTCGCTCGCTGCGACGCGAGTGCCAGGAGCCGAGGTAAGTCCGATGAGAAGAAGAGACGCCCCCTCCATCTGGGCGGCCGCCTGGGCAGACGCCTTGCGGGCCATGTCACTGGGCTGGGAATTGGCGGTTCCCATCTGTGGTGGGGTGCTTCTTGGCCATGTGATGGATCGCTTTTTGCACACAGGAAGCGTCGCCACGGTTGGCATGCTTGTTTTTGGAGTTATGGTGGGTTTCTACAATGTTGGGCGACGCATTCATGAGGAAATCGAGCGCGATCGCCAAGAATACCTGAACCGCAAGCGAGGCGAAGACGGTTGAAAGGGTTTGCTTGGCTTTGTTGTGGAGTACTGCTGGGGATAGTGTACTCTGCCGTGCTATGGCGTACAGTCCTTCGGTGGTCGTCGGCAAAGCGAGTGCCTATCGTTCGCGCGGGCGTCGGCGCGCTTGTGCGCAGTCTCGCGGTAGCTGGGGTGCTTGCAGTGGCGGTAAGTCGCGCGCCTACCTGGGGCTTGCTTGCTTTGGCTGGCTTTTTGCTGGGGCGGAATCTGTGCGGAGGCTGGGTACTGCGGAGGGTAACTAGGAGCAATCCCTGTCGTGAGCAGGGATCGGGGCAGGTGGCGAGGAGCGGCACATGAGTGGCTTGTTTCCGGAGGTCGTCTTCACTGTTCGGAACGTCGCAGTTCGTGATACAGTGCTCTTCACGTGGGTGATGATGGCCGTGATCATGGCCGCGGTGTACGCTATCCGCCGCGTGGAGCCCGAAGTTGGTGCTATGCTCACTGAGCTGATCGTGGACAGCCTCTCAAGCATCATGGGCAGGGACGCGCTCCCCTACATCACGCTCTTGGGTGCGTTGGCGGTGTTCATCGGCGTTGCGAACGTGATTGGAGTGGTACCTGTTTTGAGTTCACCTACGCGAGATGTCAACACGCCGATTGCGCTCGCGCTGGTTGTTTTCTTCTCTGTGCACTACTATGGCGTGCGCTCCAAGGGGCTTGTGGCATATCTCCGGGAATTCGCTGATCCGGTTTTCCTTCTTCCTCTGGAGATATTTGGACAGTTTAGCCGTACTCTGGCACTGGCGCTCCGCCTTTTTGGCAATGTGCTTAGCGGTGAGATGATCGTAGCCGTGTTATTCTCGCTGGTGCCCCTGATTGTCCCGCTGCCAATCGTGGCCTTCAACATGATCACAGGCATACTCCAGGCGTACATTTTTGCAGTTTTGGCAGCAGTTTACCTGGGCGCCGCGCTTGCGGCAGCCGACGATGATGATGGGACAGAGCCTGTGACCTGAAGGCGATGCTGCACGCCGAAGGGCCATAACACCACACCAATGGAAGGAGTTGGGAAATGGATTCGGGTACTTTGGTTACCATCGTGACGATTATCGTTGCTGGGATAGCCATCACCTTGGGCACAATGATTCCAACGCTACAACAAGGGCGAGCGGTCAGCAAGGCACTGGAGGGTATGACCCGTCAACCGGAGGCGGCGGATCGACTGCGCGCCACGCTGTTCATTTCGTTGGCACTGCTCGAGACAGCATCGATCTACGTGCTCCTAGTTTGCCTGATCTTGCTCTTTGCCAACCCGTTGCTCAGCCGTTTCTTCTAGAGGACCGGGAGAATGCTCAACGTTGACGTGACCACGATCCTGTTCCAGGCAATCAACTTTCTGATCCTTGCATACCTGCTTAACCGTTTCCTGTTCCAACCGACCCTGCGGCGCGCCAAGGAGCGTGTCGCGGAGAAGGATCGTTTGATGGCCGAACTGGCCCAGGAGAGGCGCGATCTCACTTTGGCCAGGGAGAAGCTGGACGTGCAACGACAAGAGCTCGACGACCAACGCGAAGACATTCTTGGTCAGGTGCGGGAGGAGGCGGAGGTTGAACGGCGCAACGTACTGCGTCAGCTGCAAAGTGAGGCGGCGCAGGTGCTGGTCGAGGCTGAAGCAGATGCCCGTAGGCTACAGAGGCAGGCGTACGATGACTTTCGCACCGAGCTTGTAGATGCAGTGCTCTTTGCGAGCGGTCGGGTTCTGCAGCAGGTGATCCCTGCACAAGCTAACGACGCGCTGATCGACAAGGTGACTGAGCGCATTCATGAGATGGGGCGTACCGAAATGGACAGGGTGGAAGCTCTGCGCCGTTCGTTGGCAGGCCGTGAGCTTGCCGCCGAGGTGACGACGGCACAAGAGTTGACTATGGAACAACAAGGTCGCCTGGCCCGCATTCTGGCCGCGCTGACAGATCAGAATGTGGATCTGCAGCTGGCGATCGATCCCAACCTGGTTGCCGGTCTGCGGGTTCGCTTGGGCGACATGATCATTGACAATTCGGTTGCCAGCCAGCTCAACGAGTTGAGGGAGCAGGTTCTCAGTTCGCTGCAGGAGCGGATCAAACGTGCCTAACCGTGATGTCGACATAGGTTCCATGGTGCGTGCAGTGCGAGAGGAGCTGGATCGGCTGGACCGCGAGAGCGGCCACCCCAGTGGTCCCATGCTAGAGAGGGTCAAAGAGGCTATCTCTAACATTGGTGGCTCGCGTATCGAGAAGCTCCCGGTCGACCACTGGTTGCAGGTGCTGCGCGATCATGCAGAGAACGGTACCGAGTCGGTGCACTTTTACGATGTTGGGACCGTACAGCATGTGGGAAGTGGCGTCGCAACGCTATCCGGTTTCCCTCAGGCGCGCACGGACGAACTAGTGGTGTTTCCGACTGGCGCGCAAGGAATGGTGCTAAACCTTGACCAGGACCGCGTCGAAGTGATCTTGCTTGGCCTGGCCAAAGGTATTCAGGGGGGCGATCTTGTAACACGCACCGGTCGCCGTGTGCGCGTGCCCGTGGGCCGCAGCCTACTGGGTCGGGTGGTGGACGCTACTGGGCAGCCTATGGACGGGCGAGGGCCAATCGATGAAGCGGAATGGCGTCATCTCGAGCGCGCGGCCCCCTCCATCATTGCCCGGGCTCCTGTTGTCGACCCACTGCAGACGGGCACCAAAGTCATCGATGCTCTCGTGCCGATCGGTCGGGGCCAAAGAGAGCTGATCATTGGTGACAGACAGATTGGAAAAACAACACTGGCCGTGGATGCCATGGTGAACCAGGGTGACCAGGGCGTGATCTGCGTCTATGTTGCCATCGGCCAGAGGAAGTCTGCCACGCTGGAGGTGATCGAGACGCTGCAGAGCAAGGGCGTCATGGGCAACTCGATCGTGGTGATGTCGAATCCAGATGACCCACCAGCCTTGCGTTACATCGCGCCCTATGCTGGCTGCAGTATGGCAGAGTACTTTGTTGATGCGGGCCACGATGTACTGATCGTCTATGATGATCTGAGCAAGCATGCTGAAGCCTATCGGGAGCTAAGCCTGCTCTTGCGGCGGCCTCCTGGCCGAGAAGCGTATCCCGGTGATGTCTTTTACTTGCATGCCCGACTCTTGGAGCGGGCCTGCAAGCTTGGGGCCGAGGCTGGAGGAGGGTCTCTCACCGCACTGCCAATTATCGAGACCAGGAGTGGAAACATATCGGCGTACATTCCAACGAACGTCATCGCTATCACCGATGGTCAGATTGTGCTGAGCGCCGACTTGTTCAATCGAGGAGTCAAGCCTGCCGTTAACGTGGGCCTCTCGGTCTCACGCGTGGGCGGCGCAGCGCAAAAGCCTGCGATGCGCCAGATCGCTGGCAACTTGCGCCTGGAGCTGGCGCAATTTGACGAAGTATCCCGGTTTGCCAGGTTCGGCGCGGAAGTGGACGAGTCCACGCGCCAGCAGATTGAGCGAGGCTTACGGGTGCGGGCAGCCCTCATGCAGGGCCCGCAATCGCCGCTGTCCCTGGCCGAGCAGGTGCTTATCCTCATGGCAGTCTCCGAAGGCTTTCTGGACCATCTGGAGGTGGTGCAGATTCGCGCCGTTGAGGAAGGCCTCGCGGCATACGTGCGCCGCGAGCAGCCTGACTTGTATTTCAGCCTGGACCATGATGGCGTGATGACCCCAGAAATGCACAATCAATTGGCTGCATTGTTCGCCGCCTATATGGCACAGTTTCTCAAGTCGGGGTCGATGGTTGGCGACTCTCGTCGGGACGCCAGCCCCAAACCGGAAGGAGTGGCGCAATGAAGATGGTGATGGCGGTGATACCTAAACAGGAGGCATCTGACGTCATTGCGGCACTGGTGGAGGAAGGGCTGACAGCAACTTTCATGGACAGTCGAGGTGGCGTTTTGCGCCATGCCAGCCAGACGCTGTTTGTGGCTATCGAGGACAGCGAGCTGGAGAAGGTGGTCAACATTATTGGGCGGTCTTGCCATGCATGTGTGTCTCTGGAGCGCGCGCCGCAGCAAGGCCAGGCTGCCCAGCCATCAGAGCGACGGGTCGCGCAGGTAGGGGGTGCGGTGGTCTTTGTCTGGGACCTGCAGGCCTCGCTGAAACTCTGAGACCATGGAGAGTCCAGAGCAGGTCAAGAGTAGGCTGGAGAACATCCGGGCAGTGGAGCCCACGCTGTCGGGTCTGGCTACTCTCTCCTCTGGGACACGCCTGCGCGCACAGAGCCAGGCGCAACGGGTCGCTGCATATCAGCGCGGGCTGCTGCAAGTTGTCGCGCAAGTCCTGCCGCTGATGCCAAGAGAGCAAGGGGCGCGCTCAGAGCCTGCGATGGCCCAGGTGGAGCTTCTCGCGATTGGCAGCGAGCGTGGTCTGTGTGGAGGTTTCAATACCGTCATCGCCGATGAGGCCACTCGCGCGTTGGGCTCATACGGAGACGGGGCGCCTTCCGTTGCGATGGTGGCGATTGGTGGACGGCTGGTGCGAGCCCTGCGTCGAAACGGCATCGCGCCACTGTGGTCGATTAGCCTGTCATCGACGGCTCTTCCTTCCTACTCCGTGGCCGCAGAGCTGGCGGAGCGCTGGCTGAGGGCCTATGACCTTTACGAGCTGGATGCCGTCGACGTCGTCTACAATCGCTATCGCGGGCTTGGCCGCTACGTGACCACAACACTCAGGATATTGCCGCCCCAATTGCCGTCTCTGCCGCCGGCGTACGCCGATTGGCCGCCGGTGATTGAGACAGATGCACAGCAGTTGTTTGCACGCTCGATTGAACTCTGGCTGGCGGCCGCCGTTTACGATGTGCTGCTGCAGTCGGCAGCCGCGGAGCACGCGGCACGGTACGAGGTCCTCGACGCCGCTTCAGCCAAAGCACGTGAGGTGATTTCCGAGCTCGAATTGCAGCTTCAGGTGGCTCGGCAGGAGGCCATCACCACAGAGCTGCAGGACCTGGCCATCGGAGCGGGTCTCGTGAACGTGCCGGGTGTCAGGTATCCTCGCAGTTAGGAGAGTCTGTTGGTCCTCGTGTCGTGCTCAGATCCCTCATTTGGCTTCACGTACGCATGGCCGCCCAAGATTTACAGCCGGCATACCATGCTCAATTCGCCTTCAGCGATACAAAGCCGACTTCCGGTCATGGGTCACCGCTGTGGACTGGTTCACTGGATGGCCTCGCGTGTGGCGCCATATCTTTCGGCATTTGTGCTGGGCCAGGGTGGAGTCAAAGGCAGGTGCTGCGGTCGAACTGAGCTGGAAGGCAGCTCTCGCGCTGTTCGGGCCACCGCAATCATCACCTCGGGTCGAAGGTGTGCCCTATGTCACGGCAATTGAGGCATTTACTCTGGCTGGTGCTGTCCGGCGCAGCTGGGATCTGGTTTGGCATCGTGTGCCGTTCCATGGGGCGAGGGTATGCCCTCTTTGCGCTGTCGCGCCACGGTCTCCTGCAGCTAATTGGCTGGTTGTTGCTGTTGGCTGTCATAGACACCATCATCTTTGATCTTGTGGCGGCTCTCTCGCCCGATCTGTTTGCTGCAGTTGGGACATTCTTGGTGGCTGGAGTCGGACTCTGGCTTGGCTGGG
>DIVN01000179.1:6771-8551 GCA_002435875.1 Anaerolineales bacterium UBA6131 | reverse complement strand
CGACCCCCGTCGCTTCCGCCAATGCTAAACGAGGTTTTTCACATGAAACCGCGAGCAAAATCGCGGTTTTGTGGTTTCTGCACCCTGCATCCTAAGGTCAAGTTGCCAGATCAGGGGTGGTGGGAACCTTCCGAGCTGCAGTGAGCCGCAGAATCGATCCCCCCATCGGTTCCGCGGTCGCGTATGGTATCTTGTGTGCGCAAGCGCGAGTCTGACCGCGAAGCGGACGCTTTTGGGAACGGATGGGCTTTTTGAGGAACACAGCCAATGTGGCCGTCTTAGCGTCAGACGGCGAGCCGCGCTGTATCGCACTGCCCCCGGCTGTGGGTCGTCATCCGCCCCCTCTTCGCCTCCGACGCCGATGCTGATCTCCCCCGGCGTTTGCATTGGAGGATAGCGCTGTGCTTGTGTCCCCTCTGACCGCCGGCTGCTCGGGTGCTTGGTAGTTCAACGTGTGCAGCAGACGATCCGCCAATCGAGGTGCGATTTCACGCCCGGCCCAGGTCAGGGCCGCACTAACCAGCGGCAGTACCTTGGTTCGGAAGGGTATCACATCAGGCTGCGTTCTAATCTGGATGACATCGGGTTCCGGTCGGAGAGTCGGCACGCGAGTGGGCTTCGGCGCGGGCTCTGGTTTTGCGTTGTGACCGGTGGCCCCCGTGGGGCATGCTGTGAGGCACGCCTCGCACTCATGGCAGAGTGTGCTATCCACTACCGCCTTGCCGTCAACCAGATACATGGCACCAGTCGGGCAAATCTCCACGCATGCGCCGCAGCCATTGCAGCGCTGTGCGTTGATTGTAATCACATCCATTCACCTCCTTTGCCTCGCCTATCGCTGGAGCGCCATCTTCTCTATCGCCATGTTCAGCGCTTCGTTGACCCAGTCGAGTTGTTTGGCGGCCAGGGCGATCTGTTCCGCCACGTCTACGCGGCCACTGGACTGGGCCTTTTCTGCCCAGAGACGGAACTCGTCCGCGTGCTCGGCGTTGTGCTCGATCCAGTGTGGCAGCAGCACGCGCAGTTTATCCAAATCAGTCGTCGCCATCTTGTCCTCCCTCCAACGGTACAAGCGTTACGGTGTGCTTCAAGAAGTCGATGCGGCCTATCCTGGCGTGCATGATGATTGGTTCCTCGAAAAACGCCTGCAACCGCACGCCCTCTTTGACCGGTTCCAGCAGAATCACATCGCGCATAATCTCGTTCTGCTGCTCGTTTTCAGACAAGTAGACCACTGCCTGGCACATCTCCTTACTCCCTGTCAAGCCTGCTCTTTCAGCAGGGTATTGAAACTCTCTGCGCCCACGTAGCCCACCACTTCGATCTCCTGCCCCGTAACGCCCGGCACTCCTGCGATCGCATCGCGGATGCTTAGCGCCAGGTGCACAGCGAGCGGGCAAAGTGGGGACGAGGGACGAAACTTGTAGCCTACCCGCCCTGTTTCACCATCCACGTGCAGGTCTTCGATGAGCCGCATGCGCATTACGTCTGCGCCTGTCTCTGGGTCAATCACCTGCCGCAGCCGTTCTACGATTTCATGCTCAATGTCCACTTTCCAACCCCCACTCTAGTCTGCACCATTCAGCCGCTTCCTTATCCGCGTCCACATCTCGCGGAGCGCCAGCGAAATCTGACCATCGGGCTCGTACAGCGTAACTGCCTGGCCCTGAACCATTGCGTCCGTAACTACATTGTCGTAAGGAAGGGTGCCCACCAGGTCAATACCATGTGCATGACAGAAGGCTTCGATGCTGGCGGTGTGTTCGGGGTTGATGTCGGC
>DIVN01000179.1:0-6662 GCA_002435875.1 Anaerolineales bacterium UBA6131 | reverse complement strand
GCCAGCAGGCGGCCCTGCTGTTTGACCATGGTTACGAGCTTGCCCGAGTTCTCCTGCCCGGCGAACAGGTGCGCGTGGAACAGCGGCCCAAATCGTGTATTCGATCGGAACCAGAGCCCAGCCTGCTGCTCCTCGGTATGGATGGCTGCTTCCGGACACTGGTATACGCACGAGGCGCAGCCCTCGCAGGCCAGGGGATCGACCCGGTGGCTTTTCTTGCCAGGGACGATGGCGTCAAAACGGCACACCTCGTAGCAGCGGCCGCATACGGTGCATTTCTCCGGGTCGATGATTGCCACCTGCCCGCCCATGAAGACATGCTCTTCCACCTTCTCGGGCGCCAGGACCAGTTCCAGGTTGGCAGCATCCACATCTGCGTCAGCCAGGACGATGGCCATTTCCTCGGAAGCCAGGTGGGCAAGCGCCGCCGCTACCGACGTTTTGCCTGTGCCGCCCTTGCCACTCAGGATAACCAGTTGTTTCATTGTGCCTCCTTCCGTGAGGCGACTTCCCGCTGGATCTTTTCGTACAGCGTAACGAACTGGGAGCGCATCTCTGGCAGCGCCTCCACCAGTGCCTCGCCCCTGGAGATTGCCACAGCGATGCGCCGGTCTAGCGGTATGCGCATCAGGATAGGGATGCCCTCGGCGGCGCAGTACTCATCCACGCCCATGTCGCCGACACCTTCCCGATTGACCACAACGCCAACGGGCAAACCCAACTCGTCGCGGGCCACTTGCACCGCCAGTCGTAGGTCGTGCAACCCAAAAGGCGTTGGCTCGGTGACCAGCAGTACGAAATCAGCACCGCGCATGGTTTCCACTACAGGACAGGAGGTGCCGGGCGACGCATCGAGAATCACCGTGCGGCCATCGTTTTCGGTCAGATGCTTCTTCTTCAGCTGGCTGATTATGGGCACGGACATCGGTTCGCCCACCTTCAGGGTGCCATGGGCGAAACCGATTGGCCCTGCGCAACCCGACTCCAGGGTCCCTATCACATGCAGTACCTCGTGGATGGCTCCCTCCGGGCAGTTGAGCGTGCAACTGCCGCAGCCGTGACACAACTCCGGGAAGATGAGCACCTTCTGACCCACCACGGCGATGGCGTGCCAGACGCACACCTCGGCACAGCGCCCGCAGAATGTGCAAAGGCTATAGTCCACTTGGGGGATCATGATGCCGACATCCTCGCGCTCGCCGAGCACCGGCTTCAAAAAGAGCGCTGCGTTGGGCTCTTCTACGTCGCAGTCAAGGAACAAGAGTCCTCCCCTGCGCTCAATGGGTGTATTGCCCCGTGATTCACCGCTTGGTCTGTGGGCCACAACATCTGGCCTGTTTGCTGCAATGCTGAGCGCAAGGCTCGTGGCGACGGTGGTCTTGCCAGTGCCCCCCTTGCCGCTCGCTACTGCGATGATCATTTGGAATCCTCCTCACTTACTGTGCTCAAGTTTCACCCGCGCGGGCGGGCGTCATCGGCGCAAGGTGGCGGCTAACCGCACCAGGTGCTCGAGTTCATAGGTGATCAGGCCCGGCACCTCAATGTGGATCAATGACAACCTCGCTACGGATGGTCCAGATGCGCGATTGCCTTGCGAAGCGTATTCACAGCCAACTCCGCGCAGTGGGCACTATCTTCAGGCAAGCCATCCAACGCCTTGATGATATCTTCGGGCTGAATCTTGCCAGCGTCTTCCAGAGTCGTGCCCTGTACCATCGCCATCAGCATATTGCCGCAGGCCAGGGACGATTCACAACCATCCGTCACGAAGGTAGCCTCCAGGATTCCGGTGCCATTCAGCCTCAGGTAAACCTCCATAGTATCGCCACACGGACCCGTGACGATAGCCTGCGCATCGGCGGCCTCTATGCGGCCGAGGTTTTTCGGATTGCGCGCCAAATCAAGCGCCCTAGTCGAGTAGTGCACGTGTTTCGTTTCCTCTCTGTTTGGAGTGCTCGGCTTCTCGCACAGGGGTGCAGCACACCTGCCCGCCAGGGACAGAAGTGCATCCTGCCGATGTTACTCCCGGGTCATGGTTGCCCCGCATTTGGGGCACTTGCGCTTGTTGCAGGGCTGTCCAACCTGGTGCGGCACCTTGTGCCCGCAACTAGGGCAGACGCAGTCTCCGCCCGGGCCAGCGCCTGTCCCGCCGCCCATACGTCCGGGCCCTTGTCCCTGGCCCCGGCCGCCTCCACCACCTTGTCCACCACCTTTTCCTCTACCCATGGTCGCTTCTCCTTTTATTTGGCGCTATTGGTCCAACCGGCTCAGCCGATTGGCGACCTCGTCCATCTGCTGGCGAAGCATCTCTGCTTCCTCGCGCAGCCGCCCAAGGTCATCCTTCTCGTACTCCCCTTCGGCAGGGATGGTGCCGTGCCCATGTTCCTCGCTCTCCTTGCAGGGCGCAGCGCCTTTTAGCTGACCGCCCAGATACCACTCCACGGATTGGCGAACGGTACCATATGCCCCGGTTACGCCTTCGATGCCAAGCTCCTGGAAGAACATAATGGCGCGGCCGCCCATGCCGCCCGCCAGCATCACGTTCGCACCGAGGCTGTGGATGAAGCCCGGTACCTGACCAGGCTCGTGGTTCCCGTGGAACGGGCTGTCCACCTCGTGAACTCCCATAACGTCATGGCCCTCCACGTCTACCAGGATGTAGTGAGGGCAGCGGCCAAAGTGCGGGCTGACCACGCTTTCCAATCCTTGCTTGCTGTCTGCAGAAACTGCGATGCGCATCTCTATCTCTCCCGTTCCAGTTTTTCGATCTGTTCCATTGTCTCGGCCAGCTGCTGACGCAGACTCTTGAGTCTGTCTCGCAATTGTGCCAACTGCGGCTCGCTCGGAGAGGCGGTCGGCGCTGGTTGAATTGGCATCGCGGGCCCAACTCCGCCGCGCCTGCCCATGCCGCGTCCCATTCCCATACCACGCCCTGGATCAGAAGTTGGGCTGCCACCCATGCCAGCGTGGGCGGCAACGTTGGCTCCACCCATTGGCTGAAGTTGATTGGCCTTGAAGGCCTCTACAGCCTGGCGCACGGTTCCTTCATGCACGAGGTAGCCGGGCACGCCCGCCGCTTCCAGGACATTGTAGGCGTTGGGCCCCAGGTTGCCGCTGAGCACCGCCTTGGCGCCATGTTCCACCACGAACTGCGCTGCCTGGATACCAGCACCGCCACCCTGGTTCATCGCTGGGTTGGGCACGGCCTCGAACTCCATCGTATCCGTGTCCACGAAGACGTAGGTGGGGCATCGTCCAAACACCGGGCTGGCCGGGGCATCCAGGGTGTTACCTTGCGCTGAGACTACGATTTTCATTTTCGATCTCCTATGTAGCTCGACAATGTTAGATTAGGTTGGCCCGCGCGCTTTGCGCTGGGCTCGTAAGCGACTCTGAGTTGAACGGGAGCGATTGACCAGGTGTTTGACCACCAACTGTGTAGCCTGTTCCGGCGACAACTGCGGCAAGGGCATCGTGGCCCGCAGCAGCTCTCGCACGTTGTTCACCGACAGGGCAGGCAGTGCGTCCAACTCCAATTGTTGAGCCAATTCAGGGTCACGGCGATAAGTCAGCGCCCACTCATGCTTGGTTTGAGCGATGAACCAGGTGGCCAGGATTGTCATGGCCAGATGGTGCTCCCAGGCTCGGTACTTCTGCGCCTGCAACTCATCCCATCCCGTCTCCGACTTGGCTTCCTGATTCGCCCGCTCCACAAAGTGGCGGACACACTTCAGCCAGGCCAGACGCTCTCGCGACGTAGCAGCCGGGGCATTGCTCAAGGCGTAGCTGTAACGCTGTCCATATTCGTGCCGGATGACCAGCCATTCTTCCGCCAACTCGTCGTCGCGGATTGTCCACACCCGGCGCATGGCAAACGGGTCATCCATCTCCCCTCGCTCGGTGCTGCGCACGCGAACCCGCTGAAACAGGGTGTCCGCCTGACCCGCCACCTGCCGCACGGTCACCGGCTTGTCCGCGCTCAACACCTTGAGCCGTATGGCTGGCCGTCCACGGTGGCCCGGTTGAGCCGGCGCAATCCCAAACTCCGGCTTGGTCAAGTACACCAGCGTGCTTTCGGGCACTTCGGCCATGTAGACAATCTGGTCGCCATCCATTTCTCGCCGCAGCCAGCCGCTACGACCATACAAGTCATCGCACGCCACCGCCTCGAAGGGCAAGCCATTCGCTTTGACCCGTTGGATCATGCACCAGCCCAACTCGATCTTGGTCGCAAACTGGCGCTCTTGGGGCACGCCGGCCCGCCGACGGGCCTTGGCCATATCCGCCGCAAACCAGTGTTGGGGCAGGAACAACTCGCCATCCACCCAGGTCCACACCACATCCTTGTAGAAGGCCAGAAACACGCCCACCTGGCTCATCTCGACTTTGCCCAGCCGGCCGTTGTGCTGCCGACCAGCGCCAGCGCTGTCTGGGCCCGCCTTCTCATCGGCACTTTCGTCCAGGAGCAGGACGCCACCGCGCCTCAACTCGGGAGTGGCCTTGATCTCCTCCTGAACCTGCCGGATCACCGCTTGCGCCGACCAGGGCGAATCGGACATGAACTGCTGTACATTCTGCCCATCGTCCTGGTGACCATTCACCCGGCGAGCGATATTGGCGTAGTTCCGTTTGGTGTCCATACCGACCAGACCTCGCAGGTAGGTCCAGGCATGTTCGCTGGCATCGCGCGTCTTGGTCTTGAAGCAAGCCCGAAAGCGAGACCAAGTTCGGCGCAGCCGGTCGCCCAAATCCACAATCGCTTCCTGGGACAGCCCCCAGCGGCTCGCTTCATAGATGTCCGTCGCTTCTCTGGCATCCATCGGTTCTATCATCCTGTTCAGCATGCGGCGCGCTGTCTGTAACCGGATGATAATCAGAACTCACGATTCGGTCGACCTCAAGAACCGAATCCAACATTGTCGAGGTAGAGTATTTGTGGAAAGGACATGCTAATCCGCTGTCATGCTATGGGCAGCGGCGAATTGCCAGGCATCTCACCAGAAATCTGTCGTTTGTGCGCGTGCATGTGCACGTCGTAGGTATCAAGGAAATGATGGAGCACCCGGTCGGTCTCGCGCAGGTCGCGCACCCACATGGCGAGGTATTGGTGTCCTTGCTCCGTGGTCTGATAAACGCGGCGAGCAGGGCCTGCGTTGCTGGTGTCCCAACGCGAGCTCACGAAGCCTCGATCCTCAAGTTCGCGCAGGAATCGGTAGATCGTGCTCGAATCGACTGGATTCTGCTCAAAACCGAAAGGGTTCAGTCCATCCACAAGTTCGTATCCGTGGATTTCGCTGCAGTGCACGAGCAAGAGCAGGCATGGCTCCAGGAAACGGTCTATGTGTCTGGGGCACGTTTGTGCGCCCTCTCTGTTGCGGCGACGACCATTGGGCATCGTCCCGACTCCTTTCAGTGCATCGCTATTTGCATCTTGCATATAGATGCTACCATATATTATTCGTTTTGTCAAGTTACTGGTAATTCGCGAATACTAGTAGCTTGCTAATAACAGCAAGTTGCCTATTGACAAACTACATCTAGTGTGCTATACTGAATTGTGAGATGTGGGCAAGGCTCATCATTTTGGAGGGAACGGAATGAGAGGCAGAGGACGGCGGCGCGGGTGGCAGCAGGGTGGAGCCTCTCGCCTTGCGATGCGGTTTGTGGAGCCCACCCTGCTGCTGCTCCTTCATCATCGCCCGGCTCATGGCTATCCTCTTATTGAACAACTGAGTGAGTATGGCCTGGGAGGAATTGAGCCCAGCGCCCTTTACCGGGCGCTGCGTGAGATGGAGGATCGGGGTTGGGTTGTCTCGTGCTGGGAGGAGGCGGGTACACTGGGTCCTCCGCGGCGGGTTTATCGTCTGACTGAATTGGGTCACGAAGTGCTTGGCCAGTGGGCGGCGGACTTGCAGGAGATGCGTCAGATGGTCGATCGCATTCTCGCAAGCTATGCCCTGCATATGGAGGAGGGCGAGGGTGACTACCATTGAGGCGCTGCTGGCAGGCTTGAGGGCCGACGCGCCGGTGCGCGAAGTTGTGGTCGGCGCTTTCTGGACGGCGGTCGTGCTGAAGACCGACCCGCCTCGCTGTGGATTGGCCTCTACTTTGCGCGCTGAAAACCACGACGACAGCCCACCGGTTCGTTGGCCTGGTCGTCTCCACGAACATAGTGGCCGAGAACTGGCGGAGTGGCTCCACTCGCTTCGAGTCCTGGAGGCGAGCATCGGCATGGCTGCCTTCAATGCACTGCTTGAAGTGGACGAATCTATCTGTACGGATATGAACGCCGAAGAGGTGATTCTGCAACGGGGGGCCAGCAGGTGTGTGGCGATCGTGGGGCACTTTCCTTTCGTAGAGCGCGTACGTGGGGCAGCGAAGGATTGCTGGGTGCTGGAGCTCAATCCCCGCCCCGGGGATCTTGCTGCGGCGAGCGCGTCGGAGATTCTGCCCCAGGCCGATGTGGTAGCGCTCACTGGCACCTCGCTCCTCAACCACACCTTCGACAGCCTCGTCGCGCTATGCCGCCCGGACGCTTTTGTGATCGTGCTTGGGGCAAGCACTCCGCTCTCGCCGATCCTGTTCGACCGTGGAGTGGATGCCATCGCCGGCACAAAGGTGGTCGACGTTCAGGCCGTGTTGAGAGCAGTGAGGGAGGGTGC
>DIVN01000086.1 GCA_002435875.1 Anaerolineales bacterium UBA6131 | reverse complement strand
GCTGCAGGCCAAAGAGAGTGCTGGCATATGCATCTGCGGCCACAATGTCAGGGCTCGCGATCACCGTATCCAACTTCTTCACGTCGTTCAGGTTACCGCCGGTTGGGCCGTTGTCCATGAGGATGCGCACTGCGTCGATCACTGTGAGTGTTGGTGTCAGCACGGTCGTGATGTCGGCGATGCGTTGCCCCAGGTTGAGATGCATGGCCGCGCGGTTGCGAATCAGGCCCATCAGGTTCTTCATCCCCAGAGTCAGGCGTGCGATGCCATGATGTTTGGCGATGGGCACGTTGATGATCACATCGGCCTTGAGCGCGTCTTCGTAGAATGCCCATTTCTTGATGTCGCGACCCAACGGCACTGGGTACTCGGCGAACTTGAAGGCCGTCATGATCTCCATCTTCCCACCCGCGGCCTCCACTTGCTCCCGGATGCCGCTGATACGGTAGGCATCCTCAGGAAGACTGGCGAACGGCTGGTCCAGCACGCGGACTTGCCGCGCGCCTNNCTGCCTCCAGGCACATGCGCACTAGCGTGCTGACCACCCATGGGTTGGTGGTCGCCGCGAACTCGTAGCCATGGTAGCCGACGCAGATGTTGGGCTTGACGATGACATCGTCGCCAGCGTGAACAAACCGCTCGATGCCTCCCAGAGCGCGGAATGACTGCCGAACCAGGTCTTCGGGCTCGCCACCGCGTGCGACAACCAGATGCGGGAATCCTGCCACTGCCGCTTGGCTTGTCGGGCTCGGTGCTGTGGGGGACGTAACGCCGGACAGCCGGGTTGGAGCAGCCGTGCTCCCCGCTGGTCCCATGGTGGCAGACGGAGGCAAAGGTGTTGCCGGCGGTGGCTGTTGACAGCCTGAGAGCGCCGCCGTGGCCCATGCACCCAGGCCTGCCGCGGCGAGACGTCGTATGAAGGTCCTGCGAGTCAATTGGTCCATTGGTCCTGCTCCAGCTAGAACGTATCGTAATGCACTTTGGCAAGGTCGTACTTGGTATGTGGCGGCCTGCTCTCTTTTGGCAAGCCTATGGGTACCATGCACAGCACCTGCACATCATCAGGTATGTTCAGCAGCCTGCGCGTGGCCGCCTGACGTTCGTCATCGGGGTAGATGGCCACCCACAGCGCTCCGAGCCCCAGAGACGTAGCTGCCAGGAGCAGGTTCTCGGTTGCAGCGGAACAGTCCTCCACCCAGTGCCGCGACGTCTCGGGCCGACCGCAGACAACGATGACAAGCGGTGCGCTGGCAGCCATGCTCGCCCAGGGGTGCACGCTGCCCAGCGAGGACCGCAGAGAGGCATCGCGCACCACAACAAACTCCCATGGTTGACGGTTAGAGGCCGATGGTGCTGCCATCGCTGCCTCCAACAGCAAGGTGATCTTGTCGTCAGGCACGGGATCGGATGTATACGAACGGATACTGCGTCGAGCCCTAATCCAATCAACCATCGCTTTGCCCTCCTGGTTGCCGATACTTGTCAAGTGTATGACACGGTCGAGAAGCGCCATGCAGCCCAAGTATGGTTGCCTGGTGCGTACGCATGACCAAGTCGTCTGTGCCGAGGTCAAGTCCAGCCGGGACATACAGGCCTTACCAAGCGACAGAATTTGCTGCCGATCCCTGGTATCCGGCCTCGCCTCGCCGCGCTAGGCCGTGATTCATGACTACTCGACTGGGCAGAGCATCGGCACTATCGGGGTCTCTTTCGCCTCCCATATTACTCAACGCATAAGAAGACGCAAGGCGCATGGGCCCAGTATCATCAGTTCAACTCGTTTGGTGATGGCGTAGCGGCGCTTCTTACCCGCCAATCACTCTAATCCAGCTTGGTGTCATGCTGCCCGTGCCACTATGCACCCGCCAGAACCAAGACCGAGAGCCTCCATGAACGCCATCAGTAGAGCGCAGCCGCCGACCCGGGCAAGAAGTAGTTCGGGGCCTTGGATCTCTCGCCTCGGAGTTGCGGTGCCGCCTCATCCGTGGTTCAGATAGCGACCCACATTCAAAGATGGTTGGGCGATGTCGGGTTGTTGGGGACTTTTGTCACAGACAGGCGAGACCCAGCGGACTATACTTACAAAGTATGTTGGAGGAGGGGCGCTGTGTGCGAACCAAGCCTGGAGATTGATAAGAAGCTATGCACGCGTTGTGGTCTTTGTGTCGAAGCATGCCAGTGTGGCACTTTGGTCATGGAAGACGATGGACCGGTCGTGCGCCCCGTACATGAGCAAGCTACCCTCCCGGCCGTGCCGTGCCCTTGCGATTGCTTATGCGAAGAAGTGTGCCCAACGGGCGCCATCAACTGCGTCTTTGAGATCGTGATGAGCTCGGATGGCAACATACGTCGGTGCCTGTGCAATGACGAGGCGCCCCGCGCAGAGCGTAGGAAGGAATGAATGACCCACATCTATGACGATATCACACAAACCGTGGGCCACACCCCGCTTGTGAGGCTCAATCGCGTGTCCGCCGGTCTAGGTGCTCGGGTGCTGGCCAAGTGCGAGTTCTTTAACCCCCTCTCAAGCGTCAAGGACCGCATCGCGGTGAATATGATTCGGCGTGCGGAAGAGAGCGGCATTCTAAGCAGCGACTCCATTCTGGTGGAGCCAACAAGCGGTAACACGGGCATAGGGTTGGCTTTTGTCTGTGCTGCCAAGGGCTATCGCCTGATCCTTACGATGCCAGAGACGATGAGCCAGGAGCGCAGAACGCTCTTGAAAGCATTCGGGGCCGAGCTGGTACTCACCCCCGGTGCCGAAGGCATGACGGGCGCAGTGAATCGGGCAAAGGAACTTGCTGCTGCGGATCATCGGTATGTGCTGCTTCAGCAGTTTGAGAATCCAGCAAATCCCGAGGCGCATCGGTTGACTACCGCCGAGGAGATCTGGCGTGACACCGATGGCCAGGTCGATATTATTGTGGCCGCGGTGGGCACTGGTGGAACAATCACGGGCATAGCTGAAGCCCTCAAGCCTCGCAAGCCGAGCCTCCAAATGATCGCTGTCGAGCCTGCCGCCTCGCCTGTCTTGTCTGGCGGCAAGCCGGGACCCCATCGCATTCAGGGCATCGGTGCGGGCTTTGTCCCAGAGGTGCTGCGTGTTGACTTGGTAGACGAGGTGATCCAGGTGAGCGACGAGGCAGCCTTCGCGATGGCGCGGCGTCTAGCCAGGGAGGAGGGAATCTTCACCGGCATTTCGGGTGGCGCCAATGCCCATGTTGCCCTTGCAGTTGCCTCGCGGACCGAAAACAAGGGGAAGGTAGTGGTGTTTGTCGCGTGTGACACCGGTGAGCGATACTTGAGCACATCGTTGTGGAACGAGGCATAGTGCTTCGACAACAATGCATCAGGAGTCCGGAGGTTGGTCTGTGTACAGCGAGGAGATCCTGCGTCACTTTCAGAACCCATGCAACGTGGGCAAGATTGAGAATGCCGATGGTTTTGGAGAAGGGCACGGAGGTACCAACTGTCCGGAAGACCTGGCCCACTGCTGGATCACTGTAGAAGATGACCGCATCGTGGACGTCAAACAGTTGACCCGCGGCTGCCCGGTGGCCATCGCTTCGAGCAGTGCGGCGACAGAGCTGGCCAAAGGTAAGGCTCTCCAAGAGGCAGTTGCCATCGACGAGAAGCTTGTGGCGGAGGCGTTGGGCGAGATGCCAGAGCGCAAGCTCGACTCGCTCGTCGGTCCTCGTGCGCTCCAGTGTGCTATTGCGGACTATCTGCGCAAGAGAGCTGGCTGAGCGCTCTGCATTAACACTCCGATCACTTGTAGATGAGGTGAGTCGACTTGTCCTTATTGTCCACGATTCGTGAAGATGTGGCAACGGTCTTCCTGAAGGACCCGGCCGCCCGCAGCACACTAGAGGTGCTTTGCTGTTACCCTGGTATGCACGCGATCTGGCTGCACCGGCCGGCCAACTTTCTCTGGCGACATAACCTGAGGTTGTTGGCGCGGCTAATCTCACATCTTGGCCGCTGGCTTACGGGTATTGAGGTTCACCCAGGCGCAAAGGTGGGCCGGCGCGTGTTTATCGATCACGGTATGGGCGTGGTCATCGGCGAGACCGCTGAAGTGGGTGACGATGTCTTGCTGTACCAGGGAGTCGTTCTGGGGGGAACTTCGCTCGAGAAGGTGAAGCGCCATCCCACGCTCGGTCAGAACGTGGTTATCGGTAGCGGCTCCATTGTGCTGGGTCCCATCCAAATTGGGGCCAACGCCAAGGTCGGCGCTGGCAGCGTGGTGCTGCGCTCCGTCCCAGCCGGGGCCACAGTGGTCGGGGTGCCAGCGCGCCTTGTGGGGCAGCCCGAGCCCCAGAAGACTGGCGTAGACCTGCAGCACGGTGCAATTCCTGACCCTGTGGTGAAAGCCATCGGTGAAGCGTTCGAGCGTCAGTCAAGGCTGGAGGAACGAATCCGCATGCTCGAGCACAAGCTGGCTGAGGTCGAGCGAGAGCCCTCATTCTATTCGTTGCCATCTTCGGTCCAGGGGGCAGATCTGGAGCAACAGGTGCAGGCAGCATTGCGTGAGGTGATCGATCCTGAGGTTGGGGTCAGCCTGGTCGAGATGGGTTTTGTCTCAGGGCTGTCCGTGGAGGCTCATCGTGTCAGAGTGGACTTACGGATCCCAGAGCCATCCTGTCCGTACATGGAACACTTTGCCGACCAGGTTAGGCGCAAGATCAAGGGGCTGAATGGCATCGAACAAGTGGATGTGACCTTTGTCGACGGTACGGCAAGGTCGACGATGACCGAAGCGGACGTCGCAAAACAGGAGGCGAGCCGTGACTGAATTGACATACCTTGACAATGCCGCGACCACACGTCTCGATGAACGCGTGCTGGAGGCCATGCGTCCTTACCTTTTCGAGACCTATGCGGTGGCTACCTCACAATTCGGGTATTCGCCTGGTATCGAGGCCAAGGATGCTCTGGACAGTGCGCGGGCCAAGATTGCTGAGCGCATGGGAGCAAGTGCCGAAGAACTTGTCTTCACATCAGGTAGTACCGAGGCCAGTAACCTGGCCGTGAAGGGCGTCTCGATGGCCTTGGGCGAGAAGAAGGGTCGGCACATTGTCACGACGCGGGTGGAGGATTTCCCTGTGCTGTACAGCGCCAGGGCGCTGCAGAAGCAGGGCTTCGAGGTGACCTTCCTTGAAGTGGACGAGCTGGGCCGCATTGATCTTAACCAGCTCGAGCAGTCGATCACAGACGCCACGATACTGGTTTCGGTGCAGTCAGCCAATCAGGAGATCGGCACCCTTCAAGATGTCGCCGAAATCGGCAATATCTGCCGAAACAAAGGCGTGCTGTTTCACACCGATGCCACGCATAGCTTCCCCAGGGTACCGCTGGATGTAAACATTGCGCCAGTCGACCTGGTCACCGTGACAGCGCATTTGGCTCATGGTCCGAAAGGCATCGGGGGTCTCTACGTTCGGCAAGGCACTCCACTGGGCAAGTGGATGGACGGCGGTTTTCAAGAGTTCAACTTGCGACCCGGCGAAGAGAACATACCGGGTGCCGTTGGCTTTGCGCGGGCGGTCGAGCTGGTTACCCCGGAAGAGACTGCGCGCTTGCAGAGCATGAGAGACCGCTTGGTGGATCGCCTGCTGCAAGTGCCAAACTCGCAGCTTAATGGCCATCCGACTTGGCGGCTGCCGCACAATGCGAACATCTCTTTCCGCTTTGTCGAAGGCGAGTCGATTCTGCTACACCTGGACATGCGTGGTTTTGCGGTAAGCACGGGTTCTGCATGCTTCAGCCGTTCACTCGAGGCCAGCCACGTGATCCTGGCGATCGGTGGCAATCACGAGCGTGCGCACGGGTCGGTTCGCTTCACCTTTGGCCGCTTCAACAAGGACGAGGATGTGGATGCCCTCGTCCAGGCCATCACCGATGTCATTGCCAGACTGCGCGAGATCAGCCCGCTCGGCAAAGGGGAATAGGGTTTCACAACTCGGTTGTGCTTTGCACACGAGTCAATCATCAGAAGAGGGAGAAGTAAAGAATGTTCAGCAGGAAGTTACAGGATGCGGTCAATCAGCAGATCAACGATGAGCTCTTCTCGGCTTATCTGTATCTTGCCATGGGCGCCTACTTGGAGACACAGAACTTGACGGGTATGGCACACTGGATGCGCGTGCAATTCGGCGAGGAGCAGGAGCACGCTCTCAAGTTCTTTGACTTTGTCAATGACCGTGGTGGGCAGGTTGAGCTCAAGGCCATCGCACAGCCTCAGACACAGTGGAAGGGTGCGCTGGACGTGTTCGAGAACGTGCTGGAGCACGAGCAGAAAGTTACGAGCCTCATCCACAAGCTCTATGAGGTAGCGCTGGCTGAGAAGGATTATGCGGCTCAGGTCCTCCTGCACTGGTTCATCGACGAACAGGTGGAAGAGGAGAAGAATGCCACGCAAATCGTCGAGACTTTGAAGATGATTGGTGAGAAAGGCCAGGCGCTGGTCATGTTGGATCGGCAACTGGCTGGCCGCGGCGCAGACTAATCTGCGCGATATGAGCTCGAGGCGAGGTACGATCCGCGGTGTAGTTGGCTTTGTGCCTCGCCTCTAGATTTCCCAGAGGGGGAGAGAATGCCTTTACCATATAGCGAGACAGTCATGGAGCACTTCCGCAACCCTAAGAATGTTGGGCGCATCGAAGATGCCGACGCCAAATCGGTGGAGGGCAGCCCTGCGTGCGGTGACATGGTGGCGGTTTATCTGAAGGTTGATGAGGCTTCCCTGCGCATCAAGGATATCAAGTTCGAATCCTATGGTTGCGCCTCAAATATCGCCACGGGCTCGATCATCACCGAACTGGCAAAGGGCAAGACACTTGATGAGGCCAAGGAGATCACCTGGCAGCAAGCCAGTGATGCCCTGGGTGGACTGCCACCCATCAAGACCCACTGCTCGGTATTGGCGGTGGACGGCCTGCGCGCCGCGATTGAGAATTATGAGGAGCGGCACGGGCTCGTCAAGGAACGGACCGCTACTACCGTGGACGAGGTCATGCGTCGTCTGAAGCACGTAATGAACCCCATGGTTGGGTTGGACCTGGTCCGCACCAAGGTGGTCAAGGGCGTGGAAGTTTCTGATGGGGTGGTCAAGATAACGATCGACTTACCCGCTGACCATCAGTTCTCCGCCAACATCCGGGAAGAGGTAAGTGACAAGATCGCGCCACTGTGGGACGTCAAGACGGTGGACGTCGAGTTCGTCGGCTGAGGTAGCTTGATGAAGACAATTCAAGTCGATACTAGCGCAAGTCAGTGCCCAGTAAGTGAAGTTCACATCTCAGTGGATTGCCGTGGCAAGAGCTGCCCGGTGCCTCTGGTTGAAGTGCGCAAGGCGCTCAAGCGCGCCGATGCCGGCCAGATCATTGAGGTCGTAGGCACCCATGCTCCCTCAAGGAAGGAAATACCCATGGCGGTCGAAGCGTTAGGTTCGACGCTGCTCGGCATTGAGGGTTCAGATACCGACTGGAAGATCCGCATCCGCAAGTAGGGGGCCAATGGAACAGGACCACTCAGATGTTGGGCGCCAGCAGATTCAGCAGACCAACAGCCAGCTCACCTGGCAGAACCGCCTGGATCATGTCCTGGCTCGTCTCGGAATACGGCGCGGCAATCACCGGGTGGCGCCGGGCTTGTATCGCCTCGGTGTGCCGGATGCAGGCTCACCGGTGTTGGTGACCGCCAACTACAGTCTGAGCTTCGATGCGCTTCGCTCCGCCCTCGCAGGTCACGATGCTTATCTGCTGGTCCTGGACACCAATGGCGTGAACGTCTGGTGTGCGGCCGGCAAAGGAACGTTCGGAACTGACGAGTTGGTCAGACGTGTGCAACAGGTCGGCGTTTCCGACTTGGTTTCCAATCGCACCCTGATTCTGCCGCAGCTGGGTGCATCTGGCGTGTCAGCCCTCGAGGTGCGGAAACGGTGTGGCTTTGGCGTGGAGTACGGACCTGTCCGAGCCGTCGACTTGCCGGCTTATCTCAAGGACCATAGAGCTACCCCGGAGATGCGGCAGGTGCGGTTTGACCTGGTCGATCGTCTCACGCTGATCCCGGTGGAAGTTGTGAGTTGGTTCCTGCCCACTTTGCTTCTGGGGGCGCTGCTTCTCCTGCTCGGTGGTTGGAGGTTGGCCAGTGCTGCCATCTCTGCGATGTTCGCTGGCGTCGTGCTGTTTCCGATCTTGCTGCCCTGGCTGCCCACGCGTGACTTTACCAGCAAGGGCTTCTTTCTGGGTGGGTTGATGGTCGTGCCGTTTGCCGCAGCCGCATCGGCCGAGAGCCCAGATCTCGGTGCGCTGCTTCGTGTGGCTCAAATGCTGGCCTATTTCACGCTTATGCCCACGCTGACGGCCTACTTGAGCCTCAACTTCACCGGGTCCACTCCAGTGGCATCGCGAACTGGTGTGCGTTATGAGATCGACAGGTATGTTCCAGTGATGGCCATCTTGGCCGTCGCGGGGATTGTGTCAGCTATTGCCGTCGCGGCATTTGGCCGCTGAGGAGGAAAGTAATGCAGCGCGTGAGCCCGCTGAACAGTCTGGCGTTTGACCCCGGTCTTTGTTCTGGATGCGGCACCTGTGTGGAAGTATGTCCGCAGGGCGTTTTCATTTTGCAGGATCAGGCGGCTGTCGTCACTCGGCCGGATGACTGCATTGAGTGCGGTGCTTGTGAGCTAAACTGCCCCTCAGCAGCCATCACGGTTGATAGCGGTGTAGGCTGCGCATCCGCGATGATCTGGGGCGCGCTCTCTCGCCGTAAGGTGCCCGGCGCAAGTCTGGTCGTGCCGTGCTGCACCACGTCAACGTTGGACGGTTCCGCGGAGTGCACCTGAAGCGACGAACCACGATCGCGGAGCAGTTAGCTCTGCAAGTCCGTTCCATGCACCTTCCACGACGAACAACGCGGCGTGCCGCGCCTGTCACGTTGGCTGCTACGCTCAGTGTAGCAGCTGGCCCGCTGATTGAGCGAGAAAGGTCACGTCCGAGTCAGCCGCCCCCAGGACTTCACCCATCAAGTAGCTGTGGTGGGCTGTGCAAGTAAGGTTCCACTGACTGTTCTCATCATTAAATCAAGACCGCCGGAATACGTTCTAGAGAGTGCGGTCAGTCTGTCGGGATTGGCGGATTCGGTTACGCTCAATCCGGAGGAGGCTTAGCGATGACCAAGCAAGCGATGCTGCCGATACGAGGCATGACCTGTGCTTCCTGTGCCTCGCATGTTGAAGAGGCGCTGAAGGAGATTGAGGGTGTAAGCGACGCCAGTGTGAACCTCGCCACGGAGCGCGCCAAGGTGGCCTTTGCACCTGAGCAGGCAGGACTGCAGAAGATGGTCAACGCAGTGCGCGATGCCGGCTACGACGTAGGCAGCGAGACGGTTATGCTCTCGATTCGAGGCATGACTTGCGCTTCATGTTCAGCGCACGTGGAGGAGGCTCTTCGCGGGCTTGACGGCGTGTTGTCAGCAAGCGTCAACTTGGCGACAGAACGTGCCGCAGTCGAGTATATCCTGGGCATGGTAAGCCTCGAGGACATGCGCCGGGCAGTGGCCGATGCTGGCTATGAAGCCGTACTGCCCGAGGAAGGCGTCACGCAGGCCGCACCGATCGACGAGGCAACGCTGAAGATGGCCGATGCGCGATTCCGTATGCTGGTGGCCTGGGCCTTCACCCTGCCGATCGTGGTCTGGATGCTGCCCGAGATGTTCGCCGGCATCATGTGGCCCAACCACACGGCGTTCAACCTCGGCATGATAGTGCTCGCGCTGCCTGTGCTCTTCTGGGTGGGCCGTCGTACCTACACCAGCGGCATTCGCGCCGTATTGCATCGCTATGCCAACATGGATACTCTGATCACACTCGGCACTGGGGTCTCGCTTCTGACCGGCCCAGTGTCGTTTGTACTTCCCATAGCGAACTACGCCGGCGTATCGGCCATGATCATGGCCTTTCACTTGACCGGCCGCTACGTTGAGGCGAGTGCCAAGGGGCGTGCATCGCAGGCCATCCGAAAACTGCTCGAGCTGGGCGCCAAGACCGCGCGCGTCCTTGTCGAGGGAGTGGAAGTCGCGGTGCCTATCGAACGTGTCGCCGTTGGCGATCTCATGGTTGTCCGGCCTGGAGAAAAGATCCCGACGGATGGAATCGTAGTCGAAGGCGAGAGCACACTCGACGAATCCATGGCTACTGGTGAGTCCATGCCCGTGAACAAGCATCCAGGCGACGAAGTGATCGGTGCAACGGTCAACCAGGACGGATTGCTCAAGGTGAAGGCCAGCCGGGTAGGCAAGGACACCTTCCTTGCTCAGGTGATCCGTCTGGTCGACGAGGCACAGGGATCCAAAGTGCCGATTCAAGCCTTCGCAGACCGGGTGACCTCCGTGTTCGTGCCAGTCGTGATGGCCATCGCTGCGGCGACCCTATTGTCGTGGCTTCTGGCGCCAGGAGTGATGCGAACCGCATTGGGCTGGGGGGGCAGCTTGCCCTGGGTCAACCCGAATCTGGGTACCGCAACTTTGGCCATTGTCTCCACAGTCGCTGTGCTGGTAATAGCCTGCCCGTGTGCCCTCGGACTGGCGACCCCCACGGCTCTGATGGTCGGCAGCGGCATGGGTGCCGAGAACGGCATTCTCATTCGTACTGGGGAAGCCATTCAGACGTTGAAGGATGTCAAGGTCATCGCCTTTGACAAGACCGGTACCCTCACCAAGGGCAAGCCCGAGATCACGGACATCGTTCCAGTTGCAGGGCGGGAAGCGGCCACGGTACTGCAACTGGCCGCGTCCGCTGAGTATGGCAGTGAACACCCCTTGGGTCGGGCGGTGGTCGAGCGCGCGAAGGCAGAGGACTTGGCCTTGCTTGAGCCCACCGATTTTTCGGCGGCGCGAGGCAGGGGGGTGACAGCGACTGTTCAGGGACAGCGAGTCGTCGTCGGCTCCAACCGTATGATGCAGGAGCTTGGAATTGACATAAGCAACATGCATGCACAAGCACAGGAGCTGGAGGCGCAAGCCAAGACTGTGATGTACTTGGCAGGCGAGATGGGCGGAGTCCTTTCCGCTATTGGATTGCTTGCGCTTGCTGACACCCTGAAGGACGACTCCATTTTCGCGGTGCAGCAGCTGCACGCGATGGGGATACAGACGGCCATGATTACTGGGGATAACCCCCGCACAGCAGAGGCCATTGCCCGGCAGGTGGGCATCGACCACGTTCTTGCGCAGGTCTTGCCGGATGGCAAGGTAGCGGAGGTGGTCAAGCTCCAGGAGCGCTTTGGTCTGGTCGCGATGGTGGGCGACGGGATCAACGACGCGCCGGCGCTGAAGCAGGCAAACGTCGGTGTGGCCATAGGTACCGGTACGGATATTGCCATCGAGGCCAGCGACGTAACGCTGGTGCGCGGAGAGTTGTCGGGTGTGGTCAGCGCCTTGAGACTGAGCCAGGCCACCTTTCGCAAGATCCGTCAGAATCTGTTTTGGGCCTTCTTTTACAATGTGGTTATGATTCCACTGGCCATTGCAGGGTGGATGCATCCCGTTCTGGCAGAGATCGCCATGGCCACGTCGTCAATCACGGTCGTCACAAACGCCAACCTCTTGCGGCGAACAGACATCTCTGCGAAAGCCCGGTAGTTCTCTTGCGCCGACTGAGTTGGGCTTACTGTCCGCTGCCTACATGAACGAGTCCGGGGCAGTCGATTTCGCGGACGCCTCCGTGACCTTGACGAGCGGTCTTCTCGGCCTGGCTATGGACTGACTCCAGTTCCCGGACCGGAACTGGACGGAACTCACCGCACACATCTTGGAGGAGTAATGACACAACAAGCGCGGTTTCGGATGCGCTCCGCTGCCCTTACGCTACTCGTGCTGCAACTCGTGGCGATACTCTGGGCACTGTATTCCAGTCCTTCGCCTGCAGCCTGGATGATCGTGCGGGCTGCAGCCCTGCTGGGCTATGTAGCGCTCTTCTGGGCAATCGTCTCCTCAGCCTATGTGCGCGAGGTCCGTCAAATCCTCGGCCGACCTTTCCTGCGTGTGCACCACGTGCTGACGGTGGCCGCGTGGGTCTGCATTCTCGCCCACCCGCTCGTGCTGGCTTGGCAACTAAGGGACCCGCGTGTCTTTGTGCCCATCGTCTCGGATCTGCGCTCGTTTCTGGCTACTGGCGGACGAGTGGCACTCTATCTCGTCGCTGCCGGCACTCTTGCGGCTGTCCTACGCAAGAGGCTGGCGTTGGGCTGGAGATGGATCCATCGTCTGAATCTGGTTGGTTTTCTGATGGCCTTTGCCCACGCCTGGCTGTTAGGCGAGGACTTGCGCAGAGTCGCCCTGCGCGTGCTGTGGTTGGCAATGGCAATCATTGTGCTAGTCGTCGGCGCGCATAAAGTAATCGGCGGCGAGCGGCGGTAAATGGTGCCGTGCTGGTTGCGATCGCTCCAGATGCCAAAGGGACAGCGAGCTCCATGAAGCGGTAACACCACTCAACGGAAGAGCTCTTCAGCAACTGTGAGCGCAGGAGGACAAGGTGATCCGATCTCGCATGTGGACGTGGACAGCGCGGATAGCCATGGTTGCGGCGGCTTTGCTGGGCTCTCTTGCGTTCAGCGCAGCGCCATTGCCGGCAGGGGCCCAGGGTGGCTTGGTGGCCGCAACTTGGCCTGACCCCTATCCTCAGCGGACTGGATCTGCCGGTCCATGTTACATCTGCCCTGGACGGCAGTGGCAGGTTGTTTGTAGTAGAGCAGCGCGGCCGTGTTCTCATCGCGAGGAATGGCGTCCTTAAGAGTGGCGCGTTCTTGGACATAACCGGTCGAGTCGGATGCTGCGGCGAACGCGGTTTGCTCAGTGTCGCATTCCCCCCAGAGTACGCGGGCAAGGGCTACTTCTACGTGGACTACACCGACAAATCTGGAGCCACGGTGGTATCACGTTTTCAATTGAGCTCCGATCCAGATCGTGCGGACCCAGGTAGCGAGAAGGTACTGCTCCAAATCCCTCAGCCCTATGCCAACCACAATGGGGGCCAACTGGCCTTTGGCCCGCGAGACGGCTTCCTGTACATCGGAATGGGCGATGGCGGGTCCGGCGGCGATCCTCAGAATCGCGCACAGGATCCCGGCTCCCTGTTGGGCAAGCTGCTGCGCATTGACGTAGAATCTCCTGCAAGTCCCTATGCTGTGCCGGCTGACAACCCGTTTGTGCAGTTACCGGCATACCGCGCGGAGATCTGGGCTGTAGGACTGCGTAACCCCTGGCGTTTTGCCTTTGACCGCCAGACTGGGGACCTGTACATCGGGGACGTCGGGCAAGGCTCGTGGGAGGAGATCGATTTTCAGCCCTGGCAAGAGCCTGGGGGACAGAACTACGGCTGGAGAATCATGGAGGGTAGCCACTGTTACGACCCTGATCCTTGTGATCCAAGCGGCCTGGTGCTGCCCGTGGCTGAGTATGACCACTCGCTGGGTTGCTCGGTCACTGGCGGTGTCGTGTACCGCGGTCAGGCCTATCCACGCATGAACGGGCTCTACGTTTACGGCGACTACTGCAGTGGCAGAGTGTGGGGTCTTCGCGGCGACGGCACCACCTGGCAGAACGCGCTTTTGCTGGACACCCCGTACAGCATTGTGAGCTTCGGCGACGACGAACTGGGAAACGTCTACCTGGTGGACTATGCAGGCAGCCTGTTTCTGCTCCGCGATGAAGTGGCGCCCGCCGCTACGCCAAGCCTCACGCCCACCGGTAGCCCAGTCCCTGAACCGATCAGCAGCTACACATCATCACCCGTACCTGCGACGCCTGCGGCACGTCGAGCGTATTTACCAATAATCGTCAAAGGCTAGGGCAGTCAGGAGGGAGTCAGCAGAGGCTGCTTGAGGTGATGCGGGGCGGCCTAGAAGGGAGACGCTTGGCATTTCGTCTCACCTCCCTGGCGGCCGTGCGGGCGGCAAGGCTAGGTGGGTAATCCAGGTACAAGCGGTCGAGCATACTGGATGTGAGAAATGTCGCAGACGGTAGCTGCAGTTTAGTGTACTCTTAGTGGGCACTTTAAGAGGAGGTCGAAGGCATGG
>DIVN01000029.1 GCA_002435875.1 Anaerolineales bacterium UBA6131 | reverse complement strand
TCGACCTGGTGGTTAATGAAACTATCGACCTTGAGGATTCCGCGGCCGAGATTTTGGCCTTCGCTCTGGATACGATCAATGAGTGCTTGCATTGCTTCTCCCACATGAGGGTTAAGGCTGGGCGCAACTGGATCCGGGCAGTTCTACCGATTATGGGCAATTATAGCGATCGGGCAGTCTTTTCACAAACAAGCAACTTTACCCGGATCACGGCTTTTGGCTATAATCGACGTGATGGGTGTCTTGTATGTCGTGGCTACTCCAATAGGGAACCTTGAGGATATCACCCTGCGTGCGCTGCGCGTGCTTCGGGAGGTGAGGCTTGTCGCCGCAGAAGACACCCGCACGACCGCCAAGCTGCTGGCGCGGTATGATATCCACGTGCCTATGGTGAGCTTTTTCGACCACAATGAGCTGGTGCGGCTTGAGGAGATACTGCTTGCGCTTGAGGCTGGCGACGTCGCTCTTGTCTCCGACGCTGGCACTCCCACCATATCCGACCCCGGCTATCGCCTTGTACGCGCCGCGGTGGAGCGCGATATCGCAGTCATACCGATCCCTGGCCCGTCGTCAGTTGTGTCTGCGATGTCCGTCTCTGGTCTGCCCACAGACAGTTTCTTGTTTGTAGGCTTTCTGCCGAGGCGCACCAGCGCGCGCCGCAAGATGTTGGCCGCTCTGCGTGAATTGGCGTATACCGTGGTCTGCTTCGAGGCTCCCCACCGGCTACAAGCAACCCTGGGGGATATGAGCGACATTCTTGGCGATAGGTCTGTCGCGATATGCTGTGAGCTGACCAAGTTGTATGAGCAGGTCTGGCGTGGCCGGCTCAGCGACTCTACCGCACAGTTCTCTGATCGACCGCCGCGAGGGGAGTACACCCTGGTTGTGGAGGGCGCTTCTGAGGTGACAGTCTGGAGCGAGGAGCAAGTGTCCCACATGCTGACTGAGTTGGCGCAGGCCGGCATGAGTCGGCGGGATGCAGTGCACCGTGTAGCCATTCTGGCAGGGCGATCGAAGCGCGACGTGTATCGGCTGGCTATTGGGCCGGACCGCAATTCATTGGAGGGGAAAGATCATGCCTGATCTGGACGCAATTTATGAGTTTGCCGGGCTGGACAAGCACGACATGCTTGGATCCATTGCCAGTTTCCCCGACCAATGTGACTCTGCGTGGCGACGTATCAGAGGTCTACAGCTCCCTGCGAGTTATGGGAAGGTAGCTCAGGTGATGATCCTGGGCATGGGAGGATCTGCGATTGGCGGTGATCTCCTCCGAACCTTGGTGTCGGCTCAGGCAAGCGTACCCATTCTGGTGCACCGTGACTATGTGCTGCCTGGGTTCGTTGGGCCGGACACGGTAGTGATAGTGTGCAGCTACTCAGGCGACACGGAGGAAGCGATCGTTGGCCTGGAGCAGGCAGTGGCCCGCAAGTCACTCGTCTTGGCCATGACTACAGGAGGAGAGCTGGCGCGACGTAGCCAGGCCTCGGGCATCCCCCTGTGTCAATTCGATTTCCAGACCCAACCGAGAGCGGCCTTGGGACATCTCTTTACCTCACTGCTAGGCACCGTCCAGAGCCTAGGCCTGGTCGAAGATCAATCGGAGCACTTGACCGAGGCCATCCGGGTTATGCGCGACTGGCAATCGCAGATTGGACCGACTGTCCCTGTCGAGCAGAACTCGGCCAAGAGTCTCGCCCGCAGGCTGCAAGGGCGTCTCCCGGTAGTGTATGCAGCCGAGCACCTTAGTGAGGTTGGCCGACGTTGGAAAGGGCAGTTCAACGAGAACAGCAAGTCCTGGGCGGTTTTCGACACTCTCCCTGAACTGAATCACAACACCGTAGCAGGATACCATCTGCCAGCAGTGTTATCGGAATTGGCTTATGTGTTGATGCTTACCTCAACACAGAACCACCCGAGAGTGCGTGCTAGGTTTGACATAACGGAACAACTGTTGCAGAGAGAACAGTACAGCGTGGAGCGCATCGCTGCACGGGGGGATAGTCTGCTGGCTCAGATGCTGTCGCTGGTGCATTTTGGCGACTACGTGAGCTATTACTTAGCCATGCTGAATGGGGTCGATCCATGGGCGATTGGCGATATTGAGTTCATCAAAGGCCGGCTCGGCCATTGGGGAAGGTAAGGCGGTAGCTCGACGTAGAGCTAGCGAAGATAGCATATTGGTTTGCTGAGGAGGTGCGCGTGGACTCCGGAATGGTGAGCAAGATCGAGAAAGCACGGCTCTATTCGCAGGAGAAGGATCGCGTCAAGTTCGTGCGGTTTACCGTATTGTTTCGCGGGGGGCATGATACGCATACTGTAGAGTATGTCGATGGCAAGTGGCAATGCGGCTGCAGATTTTTTGCGCAGCGAGGCGTATGCAGCCACACGATGGCCATGGAACGTATTCTGGAAGGGATGCTTGCGGACGAGGTATAGCTTCACGTCCTTGGATCTGCAAGTCTCGCAAGCTTTTTTCTAGTTGTTGACCAAGTTGGCAATTGGGGAGCAGGTGTAAGCATGGAAGTCGGCATCGTAGGAGCAGGGCTCGCCGGCCTTACCGCTGCCTATGAGTTGGGCAAGGCAGGGCATCGGGTGATGGTGTTCGAACAGGCAAGCAAGGCTGGAGGGCTGGCCAGTACCTTTAGGGCCGAAAACTGGGACTGGCCGCTGGAAAAGTTCTATCATCACCTCTTCGAGACTGATGACGTGGTGTTGGGGCTGAGCAAGGAGCTCGGTATTGGGGACCAGGTCTTCTTTCCGCGGCCAGTTACTGCCATCTGGCGCAACGGCACTATGGACCCTTTCGACAGTGTCACCTCTGTGCTGCGCTATCCTTACCTGAGCTTTCCTGAGAAGCTCCGGGTTGGTCTGGTTATCCTCTACTTGCGCCTTTCCAGCAACTGGCGCACGCTAGAACGCGTAACTGCTCACGAATGGCTGACACGCGTCACTGGCAGACATGCCTACGAGGTGCTTTTTGAGCCACTCCTGGCCAACAAGTTTGGCCAAGTGTACAAGGAAGTGAACGCGGCCTGGTTCTGGGCGCGTTTTCACAAGCGGTCACAGCGCCTCGGCTACTTCGTAGGGGGGTATCAGACGCTGATTGATGCGCTGACCCAGCATGTCGAGGCTCAAGGCGGCTCAATCCGGCTGAGCTGTCCCGTGCAGACGGTCAAACGCAGTTCGCGCTTTGAGGTACAACTCGAGTCTGACGTTGAGCAATTCGACCTCGTGCTATCGACCGTCTCTCCTGAAGCAATGCTGCGCTTGACGCCGGACCTTCCGGGCGAGTTCTTGAGCAAGTTGCGGGGATTGAGATACACGGCGGCGCTGACCCTGGTCCTGGCCCTCAAGCAGCGTATGACTGATGGGTTGTACTGGGTAAACCTGCCCAGCGGGGCTTTTCCCTTCCTTGCCTTCGTCGAACATACCAACTATCAGTCTACAGAGCACTACGGCGGCGAGCACATCGTCTATCTGGGGGATTATCCTGAGCGTGGTGCGCCGCACATGACCATGAGCAAAGAGCAACTGCTGGAAGAGTTCCTGCCCAGTCTGTCACGCTTCAATCCTGCTTTTGACCCCTCGTGGGTGCGCGCAAGCTGGCTTTTCCGCGAAGAGTATGCCCAGCCGGTGGTGCCAGTGAACTATTCACAACATGTCCCACCGATTCGCACGCCGCTCACCGGTTTGTACTACGCGAGTATGAACCACGTCTACCCATGGGACCGCGGCTCGAACTATGCCGTCGAGATGGGGCAGATGTTGGCCAAGGCAGTGTTGGAGGATGTTGCAGGCGCAGGCATGCGCGCCCCTCTTGACTGAGTGCGGCTTTGACATCGATGTGGTTCTTGACGGTTGGTGCCGCGGCTGCTATACTCTAAACCGCTTGGCAGATGGTTACGAGCCCTGGCCTGATTCCAATGGTCAGGGCTTGCTGTTGTGAACAATTCTGATTTTGGGAGTTGGCCGTGAGGAAACTCTGCGTCGTAGGCGTGGGGTATGTTGGCCTGGTGACAGGTGCTTGTCTAGCCGACCTTGGGAACGCCGTGACTTGCCTTGATGTGGATGAAGACAAGATTGCCAGGCTGCGTGACGGGTATCTGCCCATTTTTGAACCCGGCCTTGAAGAGATCGTACGGAGGAACGCGCAGGCCCAACGCTTGTCTTTCACTACTGATTGTGCAGAAGCACTAAGTGAGGCACGTTTTGTATTCATCGCCGTGGGCACGCCTTCTGGGAGTGAGGGCGAAGCTGACCTTTCGTATGTGCGCAGCGCGGCGGAAGAGATCGCCGCGCACGTCAGGCATCAGCTCATCGTGATCAACAAGAGCACAGTGCCAATCGGTACCGGTGACTGGGTGGCCGAGATCATGCAGCGGCGCGGTGGTGGCAGCCTTCCTTTTGCCGTGGTGTCCAATCCCGAGTTTCTGCGCGAGGGCTCAGCCGTGCGGGATTTCATGTCGCCGGACCGCATCGTGCTTGGCTCTACCGATCGTAGTGCGGCGCTCGAAGTGGCCGAACTCTATACTCCGTTGCAGGCCAAGGTCATGATCACAGACCTGCGCACGGCAGAGATGATCAAGTATGCGTCCAACGCATTCCTGGCTACCAAGATTTCCTTCATTAACGAGATGGCGAACATCTGCGAGGCCCTGGGTGCGGATGTGCTGCAGGTGGCAGAGGGGATGGGCAGTGACCAGCGCATCGGGCCCGCCTTCTTGTCGGCTGGCTTGGGCTGGGGAGGTTCGTGCTTCCCCAAGGACGTCAAGGCCCTGGCCCACATTGCCGCAATGCATGGCTGTCACCCTCAGCTGTTGCGCGCGGTTATGGACATCAACTACGATCAGCGCAAGCGCGTGATTATTCGCTTGCGAGAGTGCCTGGGCACACTGCGCGACCGGGTCGTGGGAGTCTTGGGCCTCTCCTTCAAGCCCAATACCGATGATATACGTGATGCACCAGCCCTGGAGGTGATACACTACCTTCAGCACGAGGGCGCAATCGTGAAGGCATATGACCCAGTAGCTATGGAGAACGCTCAGGGGGTGCTGACGGGAGTCGAGTTCTGCAGCAATCCATATGAGGTTGCCGCGCAGGCTGACGCGTTGCTTTTGGCTACCGAATGGAATGAATTCAAGCACCTCGATATGCGGCGAGTAGCCGAAGCAATGCGCACGAGGGTGCTCCTCGACACACGCAACATCTATGACCCGCAGCGGATGGCCGACCTCGGCTTTCGCTATTTCGGTTTGGGACGGGGCACACTGGGTGAGGGCGCTTGCCGCTGAACCCCCTGTCGATGCCACACAGTTGAACGCGCGTGTCGTTGCGAACTGAAAGATCAGGCTCGTAGTGCTGCCCGGTTGTGTCTCTGGAGAGTGTTATTCCCAGGCATCCTACCGGCCACTTTTTGTTGACAAGCTGCACGGGCGGTGATATACTCGCTCCTACCCTAGGCAGAACGGAAGGAGCCACCCTGCGATGAAGAGTATCTGCGTAATCGGTGTCGGCTATGTGGGCCTCGTGACTGGTGCATGCCTGGCTGACTTGGGCAACCACGTGGTATGTGTGAACCGGAGTCAGCAAAAGTCCGACAACTTGAAGAAGGGTATCTTGCCCATCTTTGAGCCTGGGCTAGAAGAGATCGTGCGGCGCAATTATGATGCTGGGCGCCTCGATTTCACTACCTCGTACGACGAAGGCCTGCGCAACGCAGAGTACGTTTTCATGGCGGTCGGCACGCCCTCCGGCAGCGAAGGAGAGGCCGATCGGTCACATATCGCCGAGGCGGCAGAAAGCGTTGCCGAACGCTTGACGCAGCCGATCATCCTCGTGAACAAGAGCACGGTGCCGATCGGTACCGGCGATTGGGTAGCCGACATCATCAATGAGCACAAGCATAATGACGTGGCCTTTTCGGTGGTGTCCAACCCCGAGTTCTTGCGGGAAGGCTCGGGAGTCTATGATTTCATGAACCCAGATCGTATCGTGTTGGGCTCAACTAGCCGCCAGGCCGCCGAGAAGGTAGCCGAGTTGTACACGCCTCTGTCTGCGGAGGTGATCATCACTGACCTTCGCACTGCCGAGATGATCAAGTATGCCTCCAACTGCTTCCTCGCGACCAAGATTTCGTTTGTCAACGAGATGGCCAACATCTGTGAAGCGATCGGCGCAGACGTGAAGGAAGTCGCACGTGGGATGGGAACCGACAAGCGAATTGGTCCCGCCTTCCTGAATGCTGGGATGGGCTGGGGCGGATCTTGTTTTCCCAAGGACGTTAAGGCCCTGGCTCACATTGCAGCGACACATGGCTCGCACCCTCAGATGCTCCGCGCAGTGATGGAGATCAATTCCGACCAGCGCAAGCGCGTCATCCAGAAGGTCCGAGAGATGTTGGGCAGCGTGCGTGGCAGGACGGTAGGCGTCCTTGGCCTTTCCTTCAAGCCAAACACCGATGACATGCGAGACGCGCCTTCGATCGAGATCATCCACATGCTCCAGCACGAGGGGGCCATCGTCAAGGCCTATGACCCAGTGGCGACCGACAATGCCCGCAAGGTCCTGACCAATGTGGTCTACTGTGATAGCCCCTACGAAGTAGCCCAGGATGCTGATGCCCTGATTCTGACCACCGAATGGAACGAATTCAAGCAGCTCGACATGGCCAGACTCCTGAAATCTATGCGCCAGCCCGTGCTGTATGATGGACGCAATATATACGAGCCAGAGAAGATGCGGGCGCTGGGATTTCGTTACCGAGCGGTAGGCCGCGGTTATGACGCCAACGGCCAGCCGCTGTGAATACGGGGCGATGCTGAGCACGGGCATCGATATCATTGAGATCGACCGTGTTCGTCGGGCTCTCGCGCGCTGGGGAGACCGCTTCCTGAGCAAAGTGTACACGCAGCGCGAGGTTCTGCTTTGCCAGGGAGGAGTACCTGAGCTTGCCGTTCGATTTGCTGGCAAAGAGGCGATCTCGAAGGCTTTGGGAACCGGTCTGGTAGGCGTTTCGTGGCAGGAGATGGAGATCGTGTCCGACCAGCGAGGCAAACCGCTGGTCCGCCTGTATGGGCGAGCTCGGCAACGGGCTGAGGATATCGGTCTCTCGGAGCTGGCAATTAGCCTGTCGCATTCGCGAGAGTATGCGATTGCGTCAGTGGTGGCGGACGATGGTGCAGCGGATTGACCCAGCGCTTGAGCGAAAACTGCGTGAGCATCCAAATGCGGTGGTGCGCCTGATCGTGCGTGTGACCGGTGAAGCGACGGAAGCCAGGTCTCGCCTTCGCGGTCTCGGTGCAGTGGTGCACCGCTCATTCGTGCTGGTGCCAGGTTTCGCCGTCTCTTGTTCGTCCTCTACGGCCATCAGACTTCTTCGTGAGCCGTGGGTCGTTTCGATAGAGGAAGACCGTGTGGTTTCGGCGCAGTCCCGCGCTGCCCGACGCCCTGGCAAGGGGAAGTCATGAGCAGTATCAAGATCGCAGCAGGATTGGCGAACGCTATGTCGTCCTCGACCGCGCACAACGAGCATCGGGTGATTGTGCGCTACCGGGCAGACTTGACCATCGCGGCCAGACCGCTTGCAGGCAAGAGCCCACAGCAATTCTCCCTCATTCCTGCGGCCGCAATGCGCGTGACTTCGGACGAGATCCAGCACCTGGCAGCCAGCACTGACGTCGAGCGCGTATGGCTCGACTTGCCAGTGCATACCTGTCTCGATGTCTCTGCTCCGTCAATCCATGCGCCGCAGGTGTGGCAATCAAGTTATACTGGCCACGGTGTGGGTATTGCCGTTGTTGACACAGGTATCGATCCTGGGCATCCGGACTTTGCCGGCCGTGTCGCGGCCATGGAAGACTTTACCGGAGAGGGGCCTCACGACAATCACGGGCATGGGACGCATGTCGCAGGGATCGCTGCCGGGGATGGCACCCGGTATCGCGGCGTTGCTCCCGGCGCATCGCTCTATGTCGCGAAGGTTCTGCACAGCGATGGGTCCGGGTACATGAGCGAGGTGATCGCAGGGCTGGACTGGGCCATCCAGCAGGACGTTCGGGTAATCAACCTCTCTTTGGGCGGTGTGGGGCCATGCGATGGCACCGATGCGTTGTCGACCGCATGCGATGCCGCGGTAGACCATGGTGTTCTCGTGTGTGTGGCAGCTGGCAACTTTGGCCCGGGAGCCTCGACGGTTGGGCCGCCTGGATGTGCGCGTCGTCCTCTGACAGTGGGTGCCTGCACCAGCCAGGAAGAAATTGCCCACTTCTCGGCCCGTGGTCCGACAGCCGATGGCCGCGTCAAGCCAGACGTGTTGCTGCCTGGTGTGGATATCGTTTCCTGTCGGGCGCAGGGCACTTCTATGGGCAGCCCCATTGATGCGCTCTACACCCGCGCATCGGGTACTAGCATGGCTACTCCTCATGCTTCTGGGCTGATCGCTCTATTGTTGCAGGCTTTTCCCGAATTGAGCCCCGACCAGGTCAAGCAGCGGATAATGGATACGGCGAAAGATCTGGGTCTAGAAGCCAACGCCCAAGGCGAGGGGCGTGCCGATGCCTACCAGGCCTATGTTGGCACCATGCCTCCTTCAGAACCCTCCCCCCCACCGAGCGGATGTCTGCTCTCGTTGGTGCAGTTGTTGCGGTTGCAGCACTAGCACTGCTCGTTGGCCTTGCTGGGTCGATGGCGATCCTCAAGGCCAGGCACTGATAAGCCGATTCGAGAGGAGAACCGAACATCATGACCACTACCGCAAGCATTTTCGTCTTTCCTGTCGCCGGACTGCTGGGCCTCCTATTCACTCTGTACCTGGCGCGTTCAGCGCTGCGTAGCGAGGCAGGTACGCCGGAGATCATCCGCTTCTCCAGCTACATCCATGAGGGTGCAAGGACTTTCCTCCGACGCCAGTACCGAGTCATGGCCGTCTCAGCTGTTGTTTTTGCGCTCTTTCTGGCCTTCACTTTGGGTATCTACATCATGCTCACCTTCGTTGTGGGCGCGGTGACGTCAGTGCTTGCCGGCTATGTAGGGATGACCATTGCCACTCAGACGAATGGACGCACTACGTATGCTGCGAGGCGCGGCCCCACACAGGCCATGGATGTTGCGTTCACGGGCGGCGCTGTGCTGGGCATGGTGGCTGTAAGCATCGGTATCCTTGGTGTCTCTTCGGTATATGCCATCTTCTCCATGCTGCGAGTGGTGACCAATCCACTTACAGTCATGACCGGCTATTCGATCGGCGCCAGTTTTGCAGCCATCTTCGCACGCATCGGCGGTGGGATCTTCACCAAGGCAGCGGACGTCGGCGCGGATCTGGTAGGCAAGGTTGAGGTTGGCATACCCGAGGATGACCCACGCAACCCGGCGGTCATCGCTGACAATGTGGGCGACAATGTGGGCGACGTCGCTGGTATGGGTGCCGACACCTACCAGGCCTATGTCGACACAACCATCGCCTCGTTGATCCTGGGAGCTTCGGCCACATCGCTTCTGGGAGTGCCCCTGGGTGAAAAGGGCATCCTGACCCCGCTGTGGATCTTGCTTGCCGGGCTTGTTGGCTCGGCTATTGGCATCGTTCTGGTAAGGCTACTGGCTCAGAGTGGACGAGTTAGCCCCGAGATGCTCCTGCGTCTGGGCATGCTCATCACGGGGGCCCTTACTCTGGGCGGCATCTTGCTGGTTGCTCTGCTATACCTCAACGACATGCGCGCCTTCTGGGCTCCTGCATCAGGATTGCTGGCAGGATTGCTGATTGGTCTGATTACAGACTATTTCACCTCGGGCCCGCCTGTGGATACCATCGCCGAATCGGGGCAGAGCGGCGCAGCCACGGTCATTATCACAGGGCTTGGAGTGGGCATGCAGAGCGCCACGCTCCCGATGTTGATACTTGGACTGTCCATGATTGTCTCGGCGAAAGCTTGGGGAATATACGGAATCTCACTATCGGGAGTCGGCCTTCTGTCTATCCTTGGCATCACCCTCTCTAT
>DIVN01000039.1 GCA_002435875.1 Anaerolineales bacterium UBA6131 | reverse complement strand
GCAGGGATGGACTACATTTCCCTAGCCATTGCTTGTGAAGAGCTTGAGCGTATTGATACTTCAGCACGTGTGGTGATGTCAGTCCATGTTGGTCTCAATTCGCTCTCGTTGCTGCAGTGGGCCACTGAGGAACAGAAGGCCAAGTATCTCGTGCCGCAAGCAAGAGGAGATAAGCTGGCAACGTACGCTTTGACCGAGCCAAATGCGGGAAGCGATGCCATGGGCATTCAGGCGACAGCGCGCCGAGAGGGAAGCCATTACCTTCTCAACGGCGAAAAGATGTGGATATCGCTGGCAGACATAGCGGACAATTTTCTTATCATCGCCTGGACGGACATGGAGAAAAAGTGCAATCGCGACCACACTGGGATGTCCGCATTTCTGGTTGAGCGTGGGTTTCCGGGGATAAAGACAGGCACGATCCATGGCAAGTTGGGGGTGCGTGCAGGTAATACCGGCAGCATCACCCTGACGGACTGCGTTGTCCCTGCGGAGAATCTTCTGGGGCGGGAAGGCGAGGGTTTCCGCATCGCGATGAGCGCACTGGACGGAGGGCGCTACACCGTCGGCGCAGGCGCGGTCGGCCTAGTGGAGGCGTGTCTGGAGGCGTCAGTTCGCTACGCCAACGAGAGACATGTTTCTGGGGCGCCCATTGGCCAGCAACAGCTTGTGCAGCAGATGATTGCCAAGATGGCGGCGAGGCGCGACGCGGGACGATGGCTCATCTACTACGCAGGGTGGCTGAAGAATCAGGGCACTCGCTCCACGCGCGAGACGTCGATGGCCAAATGGGTCAACTGCGACGCTGCATTTGACAGCGCTGCGGATGCCGTGCAGGTTCATGGGGCCTATGGCTACTCGGATGAGTATGATGTGGAACGCTACCTGCGCAACTCCAAAGGCGCTGTGATCTACGAAGGCAGCCGTGAGATACATCAATTGATCCAGGCACAGTACGCACTGGGCTACAGGCAGGACAAGCCACTGCGCTGCGAGCTGCCTGCATATGATGCAGAAGAGTGGCAAAGCGAGAGCTAACACGGTGACCGATCACAGCCCCCGACGGTCCGCGTCGATGGGCTGACTATCCAGTGCCTGGATCGACTGCGCGGCGGAGGAGTTGTAGCCGGCAGACTGCAACAATAAGGAGGGTCCGCATTGAACATCATTGTCTGCATCAAACAGGTGCCAGACACCACCGAGGTCAAGATCAACCCCGAAACTGGCACGCTCATGCGCGAGGGAGTACCAAGTATCATTAACCCCTTCGATACTTACGCCATCGAAGAGGGGCTGCGCTTGAAAGAGCAGTTCGGTGGCAAAGTGACCATCGTCTCCATGGGGCCACCGCAAGCCGCGGAAGCATTGAAAGAAGCCGTGGCGATGGGCGCAGATGAGGCGATCCTTCTGTCTGACCGGGCCTTTGCCGGCTCGGATACCTGGGCCACAGCCTATACGCTCGCCAACGCCATTCGCAAGATTGGTGCCTTTGATATCATCCTTTGCGGGAAGCAAGCCATTGACGGTGATACAGGGCAAGTGGGGCCTGGAATCGCCCGGCAGTTGAACATACCCCAGCTCACCTACGTGTTCAAGATCCGCAAGCTCGACCCCGAATCCAAAGAAGTGGTGGTGGAGCGTCTATTGGAGGAAGGTCGGGAGGTTGTGGAGACGGCGTTACCAGCGCTCCTGACGGTCGTGAAGGACATCAACCAGCCTCGCTACCCTACCTTCATGGGCATTCGGCGGGCGGCCAAGATGCAGATCCCGGTGTGGACGGCTGCTGACCTGCCGGACGTTGACCTGGATCACTTGGGCCTGAAAGGTAGCCCAACTCAGGTAGTCCGTGTATTCAGTCCGCCCAGGCGGGAGGGTAGGGTGGACCTGATTGCGGCAGATACGCCGGAGGCTGCTGCAGATGCGCTTATCGACAGGCTCCAGGCCGAGAAAGTATTCTAGGGGGATATCATGCCACTCTTGGAGATCAACAAAGAAGAATGCACTGGCTGTGGAGCTTGTGTGGATGCCTGCCCATTTGGTGCCCTGCAACTGGTGGACAATGTAGCAACCGTGGATGACCAGTGTACCGCGTGTGGCGCCTGTCTCGACGTCTGTCCCGTAGATGCGCTGAGCCTACCAGAACGCCCAACCGTGGAGGCTAGCGGACTGGCCGCCTATCAGGGTGTGTGGGTTTGGGTAGAGCAGTTTAAGGGAGAGGCGGCGTCCATTTCCTGGGAGATGATGGGACAAGGACGGAAGCTGGCAGATCAGCGCAAGAGTACCCTGACCGCGTGCGTGCTGGGACACAATGTCGAGCATATCGCCAAGGAGGCTGTTGCTTTTGGGGCAGACCGCGTCTTCTGGGTTGATGATCCCAGCTTAGCGGCGTACCGGACTCAGTCCTATGCGGCGGCGTTGGTTTCGCTGGTACAGCAGTACAAGCCAGAGATCTTTCTCTTGGGCGCCAGCTCACGGGGACGTGATTTGGCAGGATCGGTGGCGACGGAGCTCTACACCGGCCTGACCGCTGACTGCACCGGTCTGGATATCGATGCAGACACCAACTTGCTGCGTCAGACGCGCCCTGCTTTTGGCGGTAACATCATGGCGACGATCATCTGCCCGAACTACCGCCCGCAAATGTCGACCGTGCGGCATCGCGTATTCGAAATGCCCACTCCCGATGGCAATCGCAAGGGACAGATTGTATCGATCAAGCCCGCGCTGAGCGAGGCGCAGATTGCCACGCGCGTAGTAGACTTCCTTGTGGAGCAGGGTCAGATCAATCTTGCCGATGCCAAGATCATCGTCTCTGGCGGACGTGGCGTAGGTGGCCCGGAAGGCTTTGGGCCGATCAAGGAGTTGGCCGAAGTGCTTGGTGGGGCGGTAGGTTCCTCACGTGCCGCAGTAGATGCCGGCTGGATTCCATATGCGCATCAAGTTGGTCAGACGGGGCGCACGGTACGACCGGATCTGTACATCGCTTGTGGCATCTCCGGAGCCGTCCAGCACCTTGCTGGGATGGGTACCGCCCGCGTTATTGTGGCGATCAACAAGGATCCTGAGGCCCCCATCTTTAGTGTGGCTCACTATGGCATTGTTGGTGACCTGTTTCAGGTAGTCCCCGCGTTGACCGCGCAGCTAAAGAAAAAGTTGCAGAAGTAGAAGGCGGTTGAGTCTATGCACGGATCCGACCTCTGGCATGACATCTCGGCAGGTGTGCGGGCTCCGGCAGTGATCTATGCGGTCGTGGAGATCCCGAGAGGCCACCGCAACAAGTATGAGTACAACAAGCAACTGGGGGTGATCCAGCTCAGCCGCGTGTTGTTTAGCCCTATGCACTACCCTGGTGATTATGGTTTTATCCCACAGACATGTGCTGATGACGGAGACCCCCTTGACGTGCTGGTGATGGTAACCGAGCCCACTTTCCCTGGCTGTGTCATCGAGGTGCGCCCCATTGGTGTCTTTAGCATGATGGACAGGAATGAGGCCGATGACAAGATCCTGGCCGTGCCCACCACCGATCCGCTATTCGGCAGCTATAACGAGCTTGGCGACGTGCCGCCGCACTTTCTGGCGCAAGTCAGTCACTTTTTCCAGAGGTACAAAGAACTCGAGGGCGCCGAAGTTGTGCCCATCGGCTGGTCCGGCATCGAAGCAGCACACACCTGTATTGACCAGGCTCTGGAGCTATACAAGCGAACCTATCTACACGTCGGATGACCACCCGTCGTGGTTCAAGGCCTCCCGCCGACCCTGTGCCGGCGGGAGGTTTTCTATTCTCGGAGGACAATCGGCAAGAACAGCCTGCGTTGTGGAGGCAATGAGGTCAGCGTGCTAAGTGGAGTTGCGGTAGATGTCCTCGTGGGCGAGGCCGTCTTCGTGAAAGTCGGTGAAGCGAACGGCGTCAGCGTGGGTGTAGGGGTGGCCGTAGATGCGGGACCCACCCTTACCACAGCGTCTGCGAAGCCTGGATTCAGGCGAGTCGGCGCGGTGATCCAGGCTGTGTTGGTGATCACTGTGCCAAGGGTGGTGCCAGCCGTGACCCGGACGGCCAGACGGACGATGCCAGCGGTGTCGGCAGGAAGGTCGCCAAGCACCCAGTTGACCAGGGGACCCTGGCGGGCGCAGGTGATACCGCCCGAGCAGCCGATGTAGTCAACGGTCGCGGGAATGCGATCCACAATACGGACCGAGCCTACTTCGCAGGCTGTCGTGTTGGAGTAGCGCAGGGTATAGGTGATCCGTTGGCTGGGGAGAACGGCATCGGCACTCGCGGTCTTGGTGATCGTCAGCCCTCGGCCAAGCACCAGGTATACCTTTCCAGCACGATCACCACCCTCGTCGTTGTAAGGCGCGCCCACCAGTACGTCCGCCAGTCCATCCCCGTTTATGTCTCCGCCGCCAGCAAGGGCATAGCTAGCCAGGTCGCCGGCGTCCTCGCCGTCATAGGCTACAACGGCGTTCGTCTCTAGCGCCTGGGACAGGCTGGTATCCATGTGCCAGCCTTCCGAGCGTCCCAGCACAAGGTGGGCGCGTCCGCTGTCGGTCAGAACTGGAGAGGCGTCGAACCTGGGCACCGCGATCACCAGGTCGGCATAGCCATCGCCGTTGGTGTCGCCCGTCGCACAAACGGCTGAACCCAGGCCACTATCGGCTTGGGCTACCAGATAGGAGGCGTCCGCACCAGACAACGAGAATTCGCGACCCCAGTTGATGCTCTGGCGCCCGAGAAGCAGGTAGGCCTGCCCCGCCAGAGGCGCCGCCTCTGGATCACGTGGAGCACCGACCAATAAGTCGGGCATCCCATCACCGTTAACGTCACCCAAGCCAGCAACTGCGCCTCCGGCCTGGCTTGAGGATTGCTCGCCGACGAAGGCGGCGTCGGCAGCGGACAGGTTGAATTGAGTCCCCCAGTTCGCTGTTTGCCGACCGAGAAGCAGGTACACCTTACCGGCGACAGATGCGCCACTGGGGCTGCCGGGCGCGCCGATGAGAAAGTCGGATCGACCATCTCCGTTGATGTCGCCAGCCGCTGCCAGGCTCATTCCGGCCCAGTCCGCAGATGCCTCGCCGACAAACGCCGCATTGGCGCCCTCCAGGCCGAAGTTGGCCCCCCAATCAGCTTGTGGCCGGCCCAGCAGCAGGTAGACCTTTCCGGCGTCGACCAGGCTGCCAGGGAGGTCGTGCAAGTAGGCGCCGACGAGCAGGTCGTCGTAGCCGTCGGCGTTGACATCACCCGCTCCGGACAGCGCATAGCCAGCAAAGTCGTGGGGGGCTTCGCCCACGAACGAGGCATCGGCGTCCGCCAGGGAGAAGCCCTGACCCCAGTTGGCTGATTGACGCCCAAGGATCAGGTACGCTTTCCCCGTCTCGGTGATCGCTCCAGGAGCGGTGAAGTGGTAGGCTCCAATCAGGAAATCGGCAAGTCCATCGCCGTTGACGTCGCCAGCGCCGGACACTCCCCGACCGGCAAGGCTGCCATAACCTTCGCCGCAGAACGACGCATCAGCCTCAGCGACGTTGGTCCCTTGCCCCCAGTCTGCGGAGGGCCGGCCCAAGAAGAGGTAGGCGGCCCCACCCTGAACACCGCCGCAACGGGCGTTGTATGCGCCGATGAGGAAATCGTCATAGCCGTCGCCGTTAACGTCGCCCAACATCGCGAGCCGGTCTCCAGCGTAGTTGGTGAGGCTCTCGCCTAGGAAACTTGCATCGGCACGGTCGCGCAAGGGCATGGCGCCTTCGCACACGGCGGGGGCTGGTGTGCGTGTGGGCCCTGGGGTAACGGAAGGGCTTGGCGTCCGCGTGCGGGTTGGGGTGACTGTGAACCCTCCCGTTACAGTTGCGACAGGTGTCAAGGTCCGCGTAGGTGTCGGTGTTCGCGTAGGCGAAGCAGTAGGAGTGCCCACAGTTGGCGTTGGCTCCTGCCAGGTCAGCCGAAGAATGAGGAGGCCGCCATCGCCGTCAGCTACGTACAGCTTGTCCTCGGCGATGACGATGCTTCCGGCGGTGCCAGGTGAGTCGTATACCGCCTTGTCGTGCGGCGCGAGCGGGTTGGTGATATCCAGCCAGCGCACCCCCCCCAGCCCGCTGGCACCGACATAAGCGGAGGTACTGCTGATGGCGATGGAAGTGACAGTCCCTGGTGTATCAAAGTAGGTCGGCTGGCCCAAGTCACCTGGCGCGGAGACATCGATGATGGCCAGGCCTGTAGAGCCGTTGGCTACATAGGCGTATGCGCCCGACACTGCGACGTCGTTCGCGCTGTCTGTCGTATCGCGTGAGTCAATGAGAGTAGGACTGACTGGATTGGAAAAGTTGATGGCACACAGGCCCTCGCTGCCGTCAGCTACGAAGGCGTGGTTGCCCACGACGTCAATTCCTCCCGCGCTGCCTGGCGTATCATAGAATCCGATCTCCGCCGCATCTGCGGGGCTGGCGATGCCAATCACACGCAAGCCACGATCCCGATCACCGACGAAAGCATAGTCTCCCGCCAGAGTCACATGGGTAGAAGTACCTGGCGTGCTGACCAGGTTGACCTTGGTAGGGGTGATTGGATTGGACACGTCGACAATGCGCAGACCCTGGAGGTCATCTGCCACGTAGGCAAAGCCGCCGCGGACTGTGACATCGCGGCTGACGCTGATGGTACTTAGGGCTCCAACTTCGCGGCTATTGGCAGGGTCGGAAACGTCAACAATGTGTAGCCCTGTCGATCCGGAAGCTGTGTACGCGTACTGGCCTGACGCACTGACACCCATCACGTGACCGATCGTTTCGGAGGCGCTCAGCTCCTCGACGAATACCCGTTCATCCAGCCGTACGATCTGCAAGCCCCCGTTGGAATCTGCAATATAGGCGTGGTTGGCCACGACCTGGACGCCGCGGGCCCAGTCAGTAGTCTCATGGCAACCCATCGCAGTGGGAACAGCGGAGTTTGCCACGTTGATAAGGCACAGGCCGCCTTGTGCGTCTGCGATCAGGGCCAGGTTGTCAACCACGGTTACAGATCTTGCCTGCCCCGGCGTGTCTACTACGCCACCGAACAGCGGGTGGGTATGAGAAGATATGTTGATGAGGACCTGCAGGCCATGGTCTCCGTCCGCGATGTAGGCGTTGTCTCCCTTCACGGCCACACCGTAGGCCGTGCCAGCTGTAGTCAGATAGCCAACCTCGGTGGGGCTGGTGGGATCGGAGACATCGACGATGCGCAGCCCCTGGCTTTCGGCGGCGACGTAGGCGTAGTTGCCAGCTACGGCTACGTCATAAGCCCAGGCCGCAGGCACGGACGAGTAGGGTCGATCCAGGAAGGCAATCTCACAGGGATGGGTGGGATCGGAGACGTCGACAACACGGAAACCATGTGCACCAGAGGCCACGTAGGCGTAAGGCCACGAAACATCGACGGCGAGAGCATAACCTATGTCATCGCAAGAGCCGACCTCATGTGGGTGCGCTGGATCGGCAAAGTCGATGACTCGCAGGCCCTCCTGCTCATCCGCCACAAACGCGTACTGGCCTGACACTGCCACATCGCTGGCATTGCCTGGGGTGTCGACGCGGCCGGTGAGGAGCGGGCGACCAGGATCGGCCACCTCTACAATGCGCAGGCCGTCCATGCCGTTGGCCAGGAAAGCATGTGAGCCTTGGATATCCAACCCACGGGCTTGTCCGCCTTCCCAATAGGTGCTCGCCAAGCTCAGGTGGTCGAGTCGGGGCAGCAGAATCTGCAATCCTGCCTGGGTGCTGGCGACGTATACGTAACGGTCCCATACTGCCACCTTGCTGGCATAGCCGGGCTGAGTCGCAGGGTAGTACCCTATCTCGTGCGGATTGCTGCGATCCCAGATATCGATGATGCGCACGCCTTGTGCCCAGTCCGCAATATAGGCATAGTATCCAGATACGGCTACTCCGGATGCGCCCCCCTGGGTATTCCACGAACCCACGATCTGCGGGTTGGACGGTTGTGACACGTTCAGGATCAGCAGGCCGAGATAGGTATCGACGACGTAAGCATAGTCTCCCACGACCTGGACATCGTTCATGGCGGAGTCCTGTGAAGCCGTAAAGGTTGCCACAGGGGCGGGCACATCGATGTTCGAGACATCGTAGACCAGGAGTCCGGCTGCCGATGCCGCAATGAACGCGTAGTTGCCTGAGACGGCGATGGAGACGGCAGTTGGTGGCACTGCAACAGAAGAACGGAGGATGGGATGGGTGCGGTCCGCAAGGTCAACTATGGAAAAATAGAGCGCGTCGGCCACGAAGGCAAGATCTCCGACCACGGCCACAGCGTATGTATGATAGAGGGTCTCAACGGTACTCCTATGGATCGGATGGGTGGGATCGGATATGTCCAGGATGCGCAAGCCCCTTTGACCATCACAGAGGTAGGCGTAGTTGCCTTCCACGGTGATGCCTTCGGCCCGCCCCCAGTCCCAGTAGCGTGTGACAATCTGCGGGTGTCCCTGATCGCGCACGTCGATCACCTGCAAACCGCCATCACCGTCAGCGACATAGGCGTATGGGGGCTTGACTGCGACATCGCGCGCATAACTCGGTGTGTCCACCACGCCCAGCTGTGCAGGGGTGGCCGGCAGCGAGAAGCGAACAACTTTGAATCCTTCGCTGCCGTCGGCGATGTAGGCATAGCCATCGCTTGCAGCAACGGCGAGAGAGACACCCTCGGAGTCGAAGTGGGCTACCTCGACTGGCAAGCTGGGCTCGGCCACGTCCACCAATCTCACGCCGCGGGTCCCGTCCGCGACGAAGGCATAGTTGCCATTGGCAGCGATCCCAGAAGCATATCCTTCCGTATTCAGATAGCCGAGCTCGTAGGCTACAGTTGGGCTCACCACACTAAAGACGCGCAAGCCTTCGTTGCCGTCAGCGACGTAGGCCCGCCCATCTGCCAGCGCGACATCCAAGGCGTTGCCAGGGGTGTCTCGGCAGACTGCAGGACCAGGATGGGCCGGGTCTGAGATACTGACGCTGCACAGGCCACTCGTTCCTGCGGCAACTAAGGCATAGCCGGCCGACACANNCAGCGAGGCCGCCAGCATAGCCGGATGTGGGGCACGAGCCGGCCTGCGAAGGATGTGACGGGTCGGAGATATCGAGGATGCGCAGGCCAGCGCTTCCGAGCGCCAGGTAGGCGAGGTGGCCCACCACGGCAACGTCGGAGACGGTCGCAGGCGTCGGGTAGAATGTGACCTCCTGCGGCGCATGGGGGTTTGCTACTGAGATGATGTGTAGGCCTCTGGCATCGCCAGCGTAGGCGGTTGTTCCAGCAACGGCCACACTCCTGACCAGCTCTGGGAAGGCCGCGGTCTGGCCCAGCCGGATAGGGTTGTGCGGGTCAGACACGTCCAGGATCACCATTCGTGGGCCGACAGCGATGAAAGCGTGGTGATCGCGCACGGCCACCGCCTGCACGGTGCCACCGATCTGCCCGGCCCACTGCAAAGCGGAACTGCTTAGGGAGGAGGCGTCTGCGGCAGCGAGAGGCTGATCAGCGCTGCTGGCGTCCCGCGGGTCTGCCGCGTGGATGGCGGCTTCGCCGGCGACAGAGAGGAGGAGAGTTGTGGTGAGTAGCAGAAGCGCGCAGATCTGGCGTGTACTTGCGTTCATCGGCCTGCTCCTTTGGCGGTTGGCGAGCTCGGTTCGCTGCAGGTAAAAGACCTTCGGTAGCCCGGAGCGCGCTGGCCGACAGCGCGTGGCTAAGCGCATTGGGCTGTAAGCGCAGTGCCGTGGCCGAACCTCTCAACATGGGCAAGGGCGCACACCAGGTGCGGCTATCTGTATGGTGATGTGAAGCACTGCACGGGTGTATGCTCAATCGGTAAGTCAGAGGCAGCGGCTGGGGGCCCGCATTCCAGCCGCTGCCAGTTGTGCCGACGCCTTGTCCAAGTGCTACGGTACGGTGACTGACGTCGCGTTGTTCACCACGGCAGGCAGGAATGCTGCATACTCGGGTTTGTAGATCCAGACACGCACTTGATCAGAGCTGTGCACCAGGTCATCGTTGGGTTGGCGGAAGACGGCGATGGATGTCGTCGTGAGTTTCAGCCAACTGCTGCCGAAGAAATTGCCGCCGCCTTCGAAGCCCCCTCCGTACCAGGAGTTTAGCCCCTTGCCACCTGGCTGCAGGCTCTTGACAAACGTACGCACGACATAGCCCATCAGGTTGCCGCCCAAGTTGTGCGTGAGCACCAGCTCCTGGCCCAGAGGGGCGTCTTGCCAGCCACTGTCCCAGGTGGGTGGCTCGGGCTGGTAGATAGAGACATAGACTCTATCGGCGAACTGGTCTTCTTGCAGCCTCACCACAGAGATCGATTGAGCCGTGAGGTTCTGCCAGGCAGCACCCAGACGCTGGCCGCCAATCTCGAGCCCACCCGCTGCGCGGCTGTTCAGGCCAAGCCCCCCGGGAGCCGTGTCCTGGAACTTCATTCCTACTGTGTACAGCTCGGGATCGCCTCCGACGTTGTGGTCCAAGGAGAGCGGTTCACCCTGGGCGATGTCTTGCCAATCACTTTCCCAAGAGAGGTTGTCGGGGACCCAGACGCGGACCAGGATCTGGTCGGCATCGATATCGTTAGGAAAGCGGAAGATCTCGACGGTGTTATCCGTCAGCCTTTGCCAGGCGACGCCAAGGAGGACGCCACTGATCTCGGTGCCGCCAAAGTTGAGGTGGTTGATGCCCTGACCGCCGTCGAGGTCCCGTTCCCAGACATCCACGGCGTATTGGTCAGGATTGCCGCCCATGTTGTGCTGCAGCACCAAGGTCTGGCCCGGGGGTACGGTCACCCAGCCGCTACTCCAGATGCCGCCCTCCTGAAGCACTGAAGCGCCTGGGACGCCACCAGTTGAGCGCAAGGACCCTTGCTCCGAACTAGCAAGTACGTGCCCGGCTGCCAGCAGTAGTCCTGCCAAGATGATGGTAACAAGCGCGAGTCGCATTGAGGTCCGTCTGACATCCATAACCATTTCTCTCTCCTTTTGTTTGCTCAAAATCGGGGCCCATAGCGCTGTACTTTGAGGGAAGACACGGTGGTAATACTGGTCGAGGTACAGAATTTGGACAAGACGCGCATACATGGAGCACGAAGGGAGTCGGAAATCGTTGGGGTGGAGAACCCGAACGACTCTTGCACAAGGCCGGAAGTCGTATCCGGATTCAAGCTGAGGCTCGACGGGCAGTATCGAATCATGATAGCCCTTCCACATTACGGTGACGCGCAACGGCCAAGCCCACAATCATGGTACAATACAAGTCCGCGCGGTGCAAATGTAACTACAAGGTGAACAAGCCGATTTGGTCAGGCATGCAGGGCCGGGTACAATGGCGACGTGTCTGGATGGGGGTGAGAGTGGCCAAAGCGGCGGCTAGGGTTGTCATCAACCTGGAGTGGTGCAAAGGATGCCACATCTGCGTGGAGGTGTGCCCGCGTGATGTATTGGGGATCGACGAGGCGTCTTTTGTGCGTGGATTCCACCCCGTATCGATCCTGCGGCAGGAGAACTGCACAGGCTGCCGGCAATGCGAGCTGCTATGCCCGGACCTGGCGATCTCGGTGATAGAGGGCGCACAGTGAGCGCTGGTGGTATGCCCGCATCTAAGACGGTGGCGAGGGAGTCCGCGACGAAGCTCGACGATCGCCGAACCGGCACTTTGAAGGGATGCGTATCCGTTGCCAGCACGTTGGCCGCAGGGCGGCATTTTCTGCAGGGCGACGAAGCCTGCGCCGAAGGCGCGATTGCTGCGGGATGCGACTACTACGCGGGCTACCCAATCACGCCGGCGAGCGAGATCATGGAGCACATCTGTCGCCGGTTTCCGGCGTTGGGGGGCCGCGTCTTTATCCAGATGGAGGATGAGATCGCCTCCATCGCCTCGGTGATTGGTGCGTCGTGGGCAGGGGCCAGGGCCATGACCGCGACTTCTGGTCCTGGATTGAGCCTGATGCTCGAGAACATTGGCTACGCCATTATGACGGAGACCCCTTGTGTGGTGATCGACGTGCAGCGAGCTGGGCCGAGCACCGGGCAAGCCACTCGGCCGGCTCAGGGCGATGTCATGCAAGCGCGCTGGGGTGCACACGGCGACTATGAGATCATCGCGATTTCTCCCTGGTCTGTGCAGGAAGCCTACGATGAGACAATCCGCGCTTTCAACCTCGCCGAGCGATTCCGTGTGCCGGTCATCGTATTGATGGATGAGGGTATCGGACACTTGCGTGAGAACATGACCGTCTCCGCACAAGTGCCCAGGTTCTCTAGAGTGAAAGACTCTGGTCGAGCGCCATTTGGTGATGCACAGGTCCCGCCCATGCCGGCTTTTGGCGAGGGAGCCAGGGTGCTGGTGACTGGCTCGACACACGATGCATGGGGGTATCGCCGAACCACCAGTGCGCAGGCACAAGCGCAGCTGGTAGAGCGATTTGTCGCGAAAGTCACGGATCACCTGGATGAAGTGGAGCTCACGCACACGCATTGGTGCGAGGACGAGTGTCTTGACGTGTTGTTGGTGGCTTACGGTTTCTCGGCGCGTAGTGCCCTGGGTGCGATAGGACAGGCGCGCGCCGCGGGCGTCAAGGCCGGCCTGTTGTGCCTTACCACCTTGTGGCCATTTCCCGCTGGTGCGGTGCGCAACCTTGCTCAACGGTCGAGGCAGGTCGTTGTTCCCGAGATGAACCGAGGCCAGATGCTGCGCGAGGTGCAGCGAGTGGCTCCTGGCGCGGTTGGCTGCTTCAGGACAGACGGCGAATTGATCACTGCTCAGGAAATCTGGGAGATGGTCAGAGGACGGCTAACGTCATGAAACAGGGCAGCACCCAGTCGATACTCCGCTACATCCGGCCTAACAGCTTCCCGACGCCGTTCTGTGCCGGCTGCGGGCACGGGATTCTGTTGGGTGCAATCTTGCGGGCGGCGGATGAGCTTCAGTCCGACTGGAGTCAGATGCTGTTCGTCTCGGGCATCGGCTGTGCAGGCTGGATCCCGAGCCCCCACTTCTATGCCGACACCCTTCATGTGACCCATGGACGGCCGATCGCTTTTGCGACTGGCGCGGTGTTGCACAATCCCAAGCTCAACGTGGTCGTGATCGGAGGCGATGGCGATATTGCCTCAATTGGTGGCAACCACTTGATGCACGCCGCGCGACGCGACCTGAACATGACGGTTATCTGCGCAAACAACTTGATATATGGGATGACCGGAGGGCAGGTGACGCCTACCACCCCACCCGGTGCGCGCACCCTAACGACACCTCTCGGTAACAAAGAACGGGCTTTTGACCTTGCTCCTCTAGTCGCTGCGGCTGGTGCGTCGTACGTCGCTCGGTATTCTGTTTGGCACATCCGTCCACTGATCGCGTCGCTCAAGAAGGCTTTCCGGCATCAGGGCTTTGCATTCATTGAGGTACTGAGCCCATGTCCCACACAGTATGGGCGTAGGAATGAGAATCCAAGCCCCGCTGGGATGCTGAGAGACCTACGCGAAAGCTGCGTGCTGAAGGAACGGGCGGAGGGAATGAGCGCGGAGCAGCTCACAGGCAAGACCATCATCGGCGAGTTTGTCGCAACGCCGTGAGGGGCCGCAGCGGACTGCCCTGCGGCGTGGATTCCCTGCATAGCAGAGCTGACAGCAGCCGCACCCATCCGCGTGACACAAAACGCCACGAAAGCGCGCAGCTCGGCACTTGACTCCTTGTGGGCAACCAGAAGCAGTGGTCTTGTGATGGGATAGGCGTCTGCTCCAGAATCGCTTTGGCCCGCTGGATGCGCATCGACGCCGAGAACAGCGGTCGCCGGCGTGATGTACAACGATGAGAGATAGGCCACAGCACCTTCGTGCGTCTGGACATAGTCCAGGACGGTGCTGCTGTTCGGTAGCACCACGGCATTGGGCGTCACGCGCCGACCGTTCATCACGGCATGCTCAAAGACATTCCGCGTTCCTGATCCCGCTTCACGGCTGACGACCTCGATCGGCGTGTCTAGTCCACCCAACTCTTGCCAGCTCGACACTTGCCCGCCAAAGACCGAGCGCAGGTCAATGAGGCTGAGATTGCGCACAGGGTTTGCCGGATGCACGATGATGGCGACATCGTCGTGGGCGATCACTGTTTGGGATAGCGCCTGGTTGCCGTAAGCAGATCCGGACTCTTCATCTTGGGTGAGCAGACGCGAAACCAGGGCCAGCTCTGCTCTGCCCTGGCGCAGGCTCAGCAAGCCGGCTTCTGAATCGGCCGCGCTGATCTCGAAGTAGACCCCGGGATGTCCTTGAGAGTATGCGTCTGCCAGGTCCTGAATGATGGGGAGCATCGACGTTGATCCCGCTACCCGTAGCGTCACCGGCGAGCTGGATGATTCCCGCGGCGCATGGCAACCCGCCAGCATCAGCACTGTGATGAGCACTGTCACGAGCCGGAGGTGCCGCAGTGCCTGTCGGCTACCCCAGCGGTGTCTCACCTGTACTCCAGCCCGTTCTCATGCCAGGACCATCTGGCTGAGCATCACGCCCAGTCCCACGATACAGCAATAGGCTGCAAAGACACTGAGGCTGCGTGTCTTGACAAAGGATAGCAGAAAGCGAATGCACACGTACCCGCTGACAAGCGCAGCCAGGAAGCCGAGAACCAACGGCCACAATGGAACCTGTACGCTGGGCTCGTCCATCAGTTGTTTCAGCTGGAGTAGGCCTGCGCCAAGGATGATCGGAGCTGAGAGCAGAAACGAAAAGCGCGCAGCGACTTCGCGCCGGAAGCCGAGCAGCAAGGCAGCACCAATCGTTGCGCCCGAGCGCGATATGCCAGGAGCGATGGCGCATCCTTGCGCGATGCCGATGAGGACGGCCTTGAGCGGATTCATGTCCGCGAGCGGCCGTGTCTTGTGGCCAAGGCGCTCAACCAAGGCCAGCCACAGGCCAGTGACGATCAGCAACGCGGCTACTGACTTGGGGCTGTGGAACAACGCCTCGAACTGATCCTCCCATAAGATACCCATGATCGCCGCCGGCACGGTGCCGATAATCAGCCATACGGCAAGCGACACCTGCGATCGCTCACCCTGACGGAGGACTATCTGGCGCCACATCGCCCTGAGCAGCGAGAGCCAGTCGTCTCGCAGGACGACCAGGACCGCCGTGAGGGTGCCCAGGTGCAGGACTGTGTCAAATGCCAGCCCCGGTTCCGGCCAGCCCAAGGCCCAGGGGACCAGCACTAAATGCGCGGAGCTGCTGACTGGAATGAACTCGGTCGCACCCTGTAGGATGCCCAAGATGATTGCTTGCAGGATGTTCAAATACCCTCTCCTCTACAGCTACGATGCGTTGCCTATTCGCGATTTAGCGCTGACGGCGGGCTTGCGCCGTCGGGCGAGATTGCCGTAGCGTTGCTTGGTGTCCTCAACTGGGATGTACTGTGACAGGAACTCTTGTTTGACATCCGCCAGGTTGCCATCAAAGATGGCCTGGCGGATGCGGTGAATCAGGGACAGCAAGAAATAAAGGTTGTGGATCGAGTTGAGGCGGAGCCCCAATACCTCTCCGGATTTATGCAGGTGCCTGAGATAGGCACGACTAAAGTTCCGACAGGTGTAGCAGCCGCAGCCCTCTTCGATGGGAGCGGGATCGGCAGCGAGCTCAGCCTTGCGCAAGTTCAGCCGGCCATGCGAGGTAAAGACCGCTCCATTGCGAGCGAGTCGCGTGGGCAGCACACAGTCGAGAATGTCAATGCCGCGCTCTACGGCCTCAAAGAGGTCTTCGGGCGAGCCGACGCCCATAAGGTAGCGAGGCTTGTCCTCGGGAAGAAAGGGCACAGTTTGATCAAGCGTTTCCCAGGTCTGTGACTTGGCTTCTCCAATGCTCAACCCGCCGATGGCATAGCCCGGGAAATCGAGTGAGGTGAGGACTCGTGCGCTCTCGCGGCGAAGATCGGCAAAGATGCCGCCCTGCAAGATGGCAAAGAGCGCCTGATCTTGCCGCGTGTGAGCACGCAGACAGCGCTCGGCCCAGTGGTGCGTGCGTGCCAGGGCGATCTTGTTGTACTCGCAATCCAGAGGATTCGGGCACTCGTCCAGAGCCATGATGATGTCAGCGCCCAGCTTCTCCTGAATCTCGATCGACTTCTCCGGTGAGAACTCGTGTTCCGAGCCGTCGATGTGCGAGCGGAAGACCACGCCCTCATCCGTCACGCGGCGCAGCCCCTCCAGGCTAAAGACCTGGAACCCCCCACTATCGGTCAGAATCGGAGCCGGCCAGCGCATGAAGGAATGCAGGCCACCAAGGCTCGAAATCAAATCGGCCCCAGGACGCAGGTAGAGGTGGTAGGTGTTGGCAAGGATCAGCGAAGCCCCGAGTGCCTGCAGCTCGTCCGGTGTGAGAGTCTTGACCGTGGCCTGGGTGCCAACCGGAGCAAAGATGGGCGTGGGAATGGCACCGTGGGGCGTGTGCAAAACTCCAGCACGTGCAGCCGAGTGCGGATCACGCTTCATGCACGAATAGTGGGGCGGGGCAGAGAGGCCTGGGCTGTGGCTGCTGGTCATGAGCAACCGGAAAGCGCACGTAGTGCAGAGTCCGCCAACTTGCCGGACTGTACCATCTCTTGCACTGTTGCGATGTGAGGGTACATTACCTGATCCTCGGCAATAAAGGGAACCTTTTCACGTAGACAGCTGAACACAGCCGTGGTTCCTTTACCGAGGCAGCGGGCGGAGTCACACCGACGTCGCAGGTCGATGCCCTGGGCGGCGCAGAGGGCTTCGATGGCGATGATGGTCTCTGCGTGCTCGATAATCTGAATGGCCTTGCGCGCTGCACTGGCTCCCATGCTAACGTGGTCTTCTACGTTGGCTGAAGTCGGGATCGAGTCAGCGCTCGCTGGATGAGCAAGTACTTTGTTCTCTGATGCCAATGCGGCTGCGGTGTATTGCACCATCATGAAGCCCGAGTTCACTCCGCCATGCTCGGTCAGAAACGGTGGCAATACATTTTCGTTTGTGGCGGGATCCAGCAGCCGGGCTATTCGTCGCTCAGACATGTTCGCCAGGCTGGTCAGCGCCAAACCTAGATAGTCCATGGCCAAAGCAATCGGCTCTCCATGAAAGTTTCCTCCGGACAGGGCAACGTCATCCGGGTCCTGGAAGATTAAGGGATTGTCGGTTGCTGAATTGACTTCAATGCTTACGACTCCTCGAGCATGGCTGATGACATCGCGCACAGCGCCGTGCACTTGCGGAATGCAGCGAAGAGTATAGGCATCCTGGACAACCTGATCCTCCTTGTCACGCACCAACTGGCTCCCTTCCAGCAGTTCGCGCATATGGTCGGCGCAAGCAGTCTGGCCGACGTGCGGTCTCACGGCGTGCAGGCGGGCATCAAACGGGGTAAGCGATCCCCGCAGGGCCTCGAGGCTAAGGCTCGCAACCGCATCGGCGGTCTCCAGCAACTGCCTGGCCCGGTGTACGGCGATGCTGCCAATCGCAGCCATCACACTCGTGCCGTTGATCAGAGCCACTCCCTCTTTGGCTTGCAGTACCACTGGACTGAGATGGGCCAGGCGCATGGCATCCGCCCCAGGCATGCGCTGTCCGCGGTAGGATGCCTCGCCCTTGCCGATCAGCACCAGCGCCATATGTGCAAGGGGTGCCAGATCACCGCTCGCACCAACCGAGCCTTGCTCTGGGACAATCGGGTGCACTCCACGATTGATCATCTCCAGGAGTGCGGTCAGTGTCTCAACGCGAATCCCAGAGTAGCCCTTGGCAAGCGTATTGGCGCGGATAAGCATCGCCGCGCGGATGATTTGCTCCGGGAGCGGTCTGCCCACACCGACAGCATGGCTCATCAGGAGATTCTCCTGGAGCCGAGCCGCCTGCTCCGCACCAATGGCCCGGTTCTTGAAAGCACCAAAACCGGTAGTGACACCGTAGACGATTGCGGCACGCTGCACCAGGCGGTCGACGACGTTGCGACAGGAAACGACACGACGCCTTGCCGCGGCTGCCAGATGGACAGAAATGACGCCCGGATTCCGCCAGGCGTCTGCAACTCGTACAACATCGTCGATTTCGAGACGCTCACCATCGAGTGTCAAGGGGCACATCCCTGGTCTCCTCCCACCATGCTCGGGCGCCAGCCATTGTCCCATAGATCATGGTCATTGTCAAGTAATCTGCTGCCTGGGCGGCGACAACTGCGCCTGGACCGCTCCAAGCGGCCGATGACTTGACAGGCCCATGTATCCCGGATAGCATACGTGCAGCAATTGCACGTCCGCCTCCGGGCCCCAGACTGGATTTTCGGCCGCCGCTTTCTCGTTTGTCACCATTGCTGTTGCCGCCTGATTGGTCGGGGTCCGGGATTGTATGGTCTGAGATGTGCAGCAGGACGTTCGGCTGGAGCACACATCCAGATGGCGTCTAGTTTGAGGCCTATCTGGTCAGGAGGACACGAATGATCGTTGGAAAAGGTGCGGTAGCGGGGGAGATCATTGTCGCGCGTGTGGAGCACGGCGAGGACCTGCTGGAGTGTTTGCAGCGACTCTGCACCGAGAACAGCATCCGTAACGGAGTCATTCTCTCGGGATACGGCACTCTGTGCCATGCTTCGTTCTTTGGTGTTCAGTCTACCCAGTATCCGCCACCGGACTTTTATCGCTGGCGCAAGGACGATGGATACGAGTTGCTCAACTTCACGGGGGTAATCGCTGACTATCAGGTTCATGCACACATGACTCTTTCGACAGAGCAGGGGGCATTAGGCGGGCACATGGAGAAAGGCTGCACGGTGCTGACCCTGGCAGAAGTAGTGATTATGAGGCTGGACAATATCAAGCTCAAGAGGCTCATTGATCCGGCTGTCAAGCAAAATTTGCTCCAGGTTGTGGACTCGTACGAAGATGTGCGAGGGAAGACGGATCGGTCATTGCCACCGTATGATTGATTCGATCGCTGCATGGCGCGGGGTGCTTGGGTGAATGTACTGATAACCGGGGGCTCCGGATTTGTGGCCACCAATCTGGCAGAGGCGCTGCTCAGGCGTGGGGAGAATGTGGTCCTTTTCAGCCGACACTCGCCCCCGGCACTCGTCATCGAGGCTCTATCCAGGCTAGGAACCCTGCACTTGGCGCGCGGTGACGTACGTGATCGCACGGAGGTTGCCTCTGCCTGCAAAGAGCACAAGGTGGACGCACTGTACCACGCGGCCGCGATTACGGCAGACGCCGAGCGCGAACGAATCAGCGCGCGTGAGGTCTTGGAGGTTAACGTCCTGGGCACACAGGCTGTCCTGGAGGCGGCGCGTGACTGCGGCCTGAGACGATTGGTCTACCTCAGCTCAAGCTCTGTGTATGGCAAGAATGCCGTCGACGCTGTTACTCTGGATGAGAGCGCCACGGTTCCCTGGCCTGCGAACCTGTATGGCATCAGCAAGTACGCGGGCGAGATGCTGAGTCTGCGCTTTGGCGAACTCCGGGGGATGGACGTCCGCGTCGCTCGCGTGGATACCACCTTTGGACCATGGGAGAGGGATACAGGTGTTCGCGACACTCCGAGCCCTTTGATGCAAGTGACACGCCTGGCTGTGCTGGGAAGAGAGGCGGTCTTGCCTGGGGTGGGACGCAGAGACTGGTTGTACAGCCGTGAACTGGCTGCAGCGTTGATTGCCTTGATGGACAAGGACGACCCGCGCTACCGGGTCTACAACATCGGCCCTGGCCGCGAGTGGACTGTTGAGGAGTACTGCCGCAAGCTCGGTGGGGCATACCCACGCTTCTCATACCGCATGGCTGATGAGGCGGCTAGAGCCAACGTCGACTACTACCTTTCGCATCGTGCTCCCTTCTCCGTCAAGCGGCTGGTCGAGGACATAGGCTACGTGCCACGGTACGGCCTGCAGGAGGCGTTTGCAGACTATATGCCATGGGTCGAGCAGTACGGCGATCTCTGGACTGCCAACTAGCGCAACGCAGATGGCAGCATACGGGACCCAGCGTCCTGGTGAGAACACATCGAATCTACGTAGGAGGAAGCAACATGCGGCTCTTGGTGATTAATCCCAACACTACCGAGTTGATGCGCCAGCAAATTGATGAAGGAGCGAGGAAGTATGCGAGCCCTGGCACCGAGATTGTGACTTTGTGTGCTGCCAGTGGCCCACGCTCCATTGAGGGAGAGTACGATGTAGCTTTATCAGCGGTGGGGACGCTTCAGACGCTGGTGGCCAACGAGAAGGACTATGATGGTTTCGTGGTCGCCTGTGGGCAGGATCCGGGGTTGTACGCCTGTCGCGAGGTTACGACCAAGCCCGTCGTCGGCATTGGCGAAGCCAGTATGTACATGGCCTGTCTGCTCGGCCACCGTTTCACCTCAATGACCGCGCTTTGGCGCATGGTTCCGCTGATGGTAACCATGGTCCGGAGGTATGGTCTGACCGACCGATGCGCCTCGGTGCGTGCCGCGGGGGTCAAGGTCATCGACATTGCTGCCGATCGTGGTCGCACGGTTGAGGCTTTTATCAAGGAAGCGCGGGTCGCCATCGACAAAGATGGGGCTGACGTGATCTGCCTTTCAGGGGCGGCGATGGTGGGCATGGACAAGATCATGGAAAAGGAGCTCGGCGTGCCCGTGACCGATGGGGTCGTCTCCGCGGTGAAGCTGGTTGAGGCTCAGGTAGCTTATGGTCTGCACACGAGCAAGAAGAACACCTTTGCCTTCCCCGAGCGCAAGGACGCAGTCAATGTTGGCGAGGTGCTCCGCTCTGTCTACGAGTAGTCAATAGGGCGATTGTGACGCGAAGCGAACGGCCAGCTCGCGCCCCCTGATTCATGCATCTGGAGCCGCGATTGCAGCCATGCGATCAGGCACAGTGAGGTGGTCAACACTCGTGGGCTGCACGAGCGCTGCCGGACCTTTGTCCGCGTGGGGCCGTACGTGCTTGGTCGAAACGCCCGAACTGAGTAGGATAAGGTTCTATCTTGTCTGTATGTGAGGAACAACTGCGCATGTGTCATCAACTTGGCTCTTGGCGATCGCCAGATGAAGAGACTAGGCGACACGCTGCAGACATTAACAAATCAATATGTCGAGGAGGACATGGAGCATGAAAACCGAACAGAGAACGACGGAGCCCTCGCGAGTAAGCGAGTATATCCGGAGAGACACTGAAGCCATCTCGCCTTCGCTAACACGATCGTATCCTTTTGTGATGGCCCGTGGTCGGGGTTGCCTGGTGTGGGATACAGATGGCACTCAGTACCTTGACTTTACCGCTGGAATAGCGGTCACTTCAACGGGGCACAGCCATCCGGAGGTAGTCCAGGCCATCAAGGACCAGGCGGACAAGTTCATTCACATGTCCGGCACGGACTTTTACTATGAGGTGCAGATCGAACTGGCCGAGAAGCTCAACGCGCTTGTCCCCGGATCGGAGCCCAAGCAGGCGTTCTTCACCAATTCTGGCACAGAGGCGGTCGAAGCGGCATTCAAGCTGGCGCGCTATACGAGTGGCTGCACGCGGACTCTGGCTTTCTTGGGCGCATTCCATGGGCGAAGCATGGGAGCTCTGGCGCTAACTGCGTCCAAGTATGTGCATCGTGAGGGCTTTGAGCCCATGGTTCCAGGGGTTACCCACGTGCCCTATGGATATTGCTACCGCTGTGCCTACAACCTCGAGTACCCATCGTGCGACGTATACTGCATCAAGTACATCGAGGATATGCTTTTCAAGCGGCTGGTCTCAGCCAACGAGGTGGGTGCGATATTTGTTGAGCCGATCCAGGGTGAGGGCGGCTATGTAGTGCCTCCACCGCTTTACCACGTGCGCCTGCGCGAGCTGTGCGACAAGTATGATATCTTGTTTGTAGATGATGAAATCCAGTCAGGTATGGGGCGTACGGGCAAGATCTTTGCCATCGAGCACTGGGGTGTGGTTCCTGATATCGTGTGCATGGCCAAAGGAATCGCATCTGGGATGCCACTCGGGGCTATGGTGGCCAAGAAGAGGCTGATGACCTGGCCACCCGGTGCGCATGCTACCACATTCGGCGGCAATCCGGTTTCTTGCGCGGCCGCTCTGGCGACCGTTCGTCTGATCGAAGGCGGTTTGATGGAGAATGCCGCACGTATGGGAGACCGTTTCCTGCAACGTCTGCGCCGCATGCAGGCAGAGCATCCGACTATGGGAGATGTTCGAGGCATTGGGCTGATGGTAGGCGTAGAGTTGGTGAAGAACCGATCTGGCAAAGAGCCTGCAGTCGACCTCCGCGATGCGGTCGTGCAAAAGTGTTTCGAGAGGCATCTGCTGGTGTTGGGCTGTGGCATGAGCACACTGCGCTTCATGCCAGCATTGAGCATCACTGCCGATGAGGTCGACGAGGGCCTGAATATCTTCGAGAGGGTCTTGACTGAGCTGGAGTAGGGCCAGTAATACCAAGATGACCTTGGAGTTGGTGTGCTAGCCACATTGGCTCTCTATGGTAGTCAGAGTTTATAGAAGTAGTTGGCGGCACCGTGTTCACATACACGGTGCCGCCTCCTATGTTAGGGGACGGTGGAGACAGCTTTTGGCTGATAGGGCGCTAGCCTCGGCCGTACTCCAGCGTAGGGCACAAGCCCGGCGCGTGTCAGCACTGCTTCAGTCGGCGGTCATCTGATGTGCCTAGCGGATGGAGATCGCACCCACTCCAGCCTGGATAGTCAGATCGGCCCGGTTCTCCGCCGTGTCCCATCCATCGGTCCAGTAGTACTCCCCTTCGGATGCCATCCTTGGATTCTGCACGCGAACTGCGCCCAGCCCCTTGGAGATGCGCATGTGGATGCCCAATTCGGGTGGGACAATGATCTCGATTTCTCCTACACCGGCGGCGATGCTGCCGGAGGTCCATCGCGCCGCCTGGGGGAGACGGATGCTTGTCCGTCCTGCCCCACCCTTGAGCTCCAAATCCGTGACCTGCAGATCGGTCAAATCGAGCTGCATGTCACCGGCGCCGCTGGTTACGGTCAGATGGATGGGGACACGCGGGGTGAGGCCAAGCTCCCAGCGCTCGCCAAGCGGGTCAAAGGGCGACCAGAAGCTGCCGTTGCGATTGCCCGCCTCCAAGGTGAAGCTCAACGCACCGGCTTCATAGGTTGCTGTCCGCACCGCCTGCCGCGAGTTTCTGCCATACTGCAGTGTGCCCTCCAGGAAATTGGGTGAGTCCTGCAGGGCATTGACCAGGAGGGTTCCTGCCGCCAACTTGAGGGTCACGTCGCCGCGATCGGCGTCATGCATCGCTTCGACGACCTGCTCTGTCTGGCCTGCGGGGAACAAGTTCCCCAGCTGACTGGCATATGTTGCATACGCGACAGTGCCCACCAGGATGATCGCGGAGAGTAGCAGCGCGGCCAGATAGACAGGCTTCGAGCGGGTTACGCCAACCAGTATCTCAATGCCGAGGAGGACAAGCACCACTGGCCAAAAGCGCCACAGTGTTGCCCAAACGTTCCAGGGCAGGAGTCCTGCTTGGTTCAACAGGAGTACTACTCCAGCACCGATCAGCATCAGAGGCCCAACCAGGCTGGGACGATAGTGACGTTCTTCCACGGTTTCCTCCTTTTTCTGCCTCACTGCGGCGATTGATCTGCCTTCGCAAGCTACACAGCCAGGGCGAGAGTCCTGGGCTAGGATGCAGCTCCAGTCACAGCCCATGCACGCGCCATGGCCAACCCGCCCAGCAGTACCAGTACCACGGGCATCAGATGGTGCAGGTGAAAAGCACCGAGCAGACCGAGTTTGTCGGCGAGCGCAAGGCTGCCCTTGGCCAGCAACAGGGCGCCCAGGAGCACGCTATGCTGAGACTTGATGGCGAGAGCTCCGGGATGTGGGTCCCCGAGCCTCTGCAGGCGCAGGAAAGAGCGGCATGCGTGGGTGCAATTGCGTTGAATGGTTGCCCTCAGGCAAGCAGCGGGCTCGTCTTCTCTGGGGAGCAACAGAAAGGCACAGGCATAGACAAATGCCGCGCCTGCGTCGGCAATCCACCAGAGGACGAATGCCACACGCAGCCAGCTTGCCGAGATGCCGAAAGCGTGCTGCAGGCCGCGGCAAACCCCTACCAACATGGGTCTGGTCTGCCCTCCGTGAGGGGCTGCGGGCAGTGCCTGCCGATCCGTGAGCGGCCTTGCCATAGGTCCTGTGTTATGCATCTCGCCACCGCCTGGGCGGTACACTACTGTCTGCTGAAGCTGCGGGCCAGCTGCGCCGAGCTCAAGTGGATCATCGTTGGGCGTCCGTGGGGGCAGGTGTAGGGCGAGTGAGTCTGCTCAAGCAGGTGGATAAGCTGGCGCGCTTCGTCCAAGGAGAGGATTTGCCCGGCACGTACAGCGCCATGGCAGGCGATGATGCTCAACACCGGGTCAGTGGACGAAGGCGATGGCATACCATCCGCGGCAGCATCGAGAATCTCTGCAATTACATCTCCTACCTTGCTTTGCATGAGTGCGGTAGGCACGCTGCGCACAATGTAGGTGTTACCGCCGAATGGGGCAATTTCAAAACCCATTTGTCGCAGGTTTTCCAGCTGGCTTTCTAGAAGCTGAGAGTGATGCGGTGCAAACTCCAATGGCAGCGGCTCCAGCAGGGCCTGCACCGGAACTGGCCCTTTGGACTGCTCGTCCTGCAGCTGCTCATAGAGGATTCTTTCGTGAGCTGCGTGCTGGTCGATCAAGTAGAGGCCGTCTGGGCCCTCCGCGATGATGTAGAGTTGACGCACCTGTCCCAACACGCGCAACATAGGCAGCCTCTCGTGCATGGGGGCAGAGGCTGCTGAGGTACCATCGCTCAACGAAGGGTCAGTGCGTTGGAGCTCCATGGCCAGCTCTGTCCGTGATGCATTTGAGCCAACCCCATCATAATGAAGCGGCATCCGCTGGTTGTGCCAGGGTGTTGGCACAACTGCTGCCGGCTGACTGGACATCGAGGCAACAGGTGCCTGACCAACCACGGCGTGTCGCACGGCGCGCTGGATGGTACTGAAGATCAGGCGGGGTTCTCGAAAGCGCACCTCCCGCTTGGTAGGATGCACGTTGACATCGACATCCTCGGGGTTGATGGCCAGGTTGAGGATGGCGATTGGATAGCGTCCGACAGGGAGCAATGTGCGGAAGGCCTCCTCAACCGCGTAGCTCAATGCGCGGTCCTGGATCCACCGGCGGTTGACGAACAGAATCTGGTGGCCACGCGTGCTACGATGGAGTTCGGGGGTGCTGACGTAACCATGTACACGAACCGTTTCGGTGCTCCCCTGCGTCGGGGCCTCTGTTGCTTCGGGGCTTGCGACAACAGTTTCTGGAATTTCCAGCATGCGCTGCGCCACTTCCATGCCTAACACCTTCACCAGTACGTCGTACAGTTTTCCATTTCCAGAGGTCTGCAACACTTGACGGCCATCATCCAGAAGCGTGAAGCGAATCTCGGGGTGAGACATGGCGTAGGCACTGGTGAGTTTGATGATGTGGCTGCTTTCCGTTGTTGCCGAGCGTAGGAACTTGAGACGGGCCGGGGTATTGTAGAAGAGGTTCTCCACGGTGATGGTAGTGCCTGGGCGGGCGCCGTGGTGCTCGTGGCGCAAAATGTTGCCGTCCTGAATCTGAAGCAAGGTGCCTTCGATTTCGGATTTGGTGCGCGTGACGACGTTAACATGTGATACTGCGGCAATGCTGGCCAGAGCCTCACCACGGAATCCGAGGGTCCTGATGTGCGCCAGATCGCGCTCATCCGAGATCTTGCTGGTCGCGTGGTGTTGGAAGGCCAAAGGGAGCTCAAGGTACGGTATGCCACTGCCATCATCGCTGACGCGAATCAAACGACGTCCGGCTTGCATGACCTCAATACGCAGCTCGCTGGCTCCAGCGTCAATGGCATTCTCGATCAGCTCCTTGACCACCGAGGCTGGTCGCTCGACCACTTCGCCAGCGGCGATCTTGCTGGCGATCTGGGGTGCGAGGATCTGGATTGGCATGCACTATGCTCCTTGATCAGGCGATGGTGCGGGCCGGGGCCATCAAGCAACCATATTCTACTGCACGTTGGCTGCCAGTCAAGGGTTTGCGAGCGCCAAGGTTTGTGAATTCTGTCACCAACCGGGTTGCGTTTTTCCCCTTGTTGTTGTAGAATGGACTAGCGCGAGGCTGCTTCCCCTTTCCGACAGGTCGACTCAACGAGGATAGCGATGAAGCTATGTGAGAAGAGAGTGCGCTGCCCGCAGGTTGGTTCTCCTCGACTGGTTGTGATGCGCCGACACGGTGAACCTGAATGGCCGGGCTCTGCTAAACTGCCGCTGGGCAGTGCAGGGCCTCGGCCTTTTTGTTTGTCTTGTTGTGACGACAGAACCTGAACCCAAGGAGGGGCAATGAAAGAAGTCGTGATCGTCGCACCAGTACGTACGCCTATCGGGCGGCATGGAGGCGGGCTCAAGGATATTACCGCACACCATTTGGCCGTCGTGGTGATGCAAGAAGTGCTCAAGCGAACCAAACTGGATCCAGCGTTGATTGACGATGTCATTTTCGGCTGTTGCGGTCAGACGAGCGATGCCCCCAACCTGGCCAGGGTAGCCGCATTGTTGGCGGGGGTTCCCAAAGAAGTCCCGGGCTATACAGTGCAGCGCAACTGCGCCTCCGGCCAAGTGGCCATTACTAACGCCTTTCAGGCCATACAGGCGGATGATGGCGAGATCTTTTTGTGCGGTGGCACGGAGAGCATGTCCTCTGCACCTTACGTGGTGCGCGGCGCGCGATGGGGGCTGAAGCTGCGCCATACCACGTTCATCGACGGGCTGTGGGAGGGTCTGACCGACCCCGTTTGCGGCCTCATTATGGGCAGGACCGCGGAAAACCTGGCTGAGATGTACAGCCTGACTCGCCAAGAGCAAGATGAGTATGCAGTGCAGTCGCACAAGAAGGCTTTCATGGCTACGCGAATGGGCAAGTTCAAGGATGAGATCGTGCCTGTGGAGGTCAAGAAGCGCGTAGCGGGACAAGAAGTCGCGTCGGAGATGGTATCGCAGGACGAGTGCATTAATCCCACGCTCAGCGTGCAGAAGGCGGCGCTGTACCCGACCGTATTCAAAGAAGGCGGAACGGTGACTCCTGCGAATGCCTGCCCGATCTCCGATGGTGCGGCAGCGTGTCTGGTAATGACTGCAAGCAAGGCCAAAGAGTTGGGGCTGGAGCCAATGGCTTATATTCGCGGCTATGGCTATGCGGCTGTCGACCCAGCGATTATGGGTATTGGTCCCGCCTACGCCGTACCCAAGGCCCTGAAGAAAGCCGGCTTGAAGCTCACGGATGTGCAGTTGATCGAGCTGAACGAGGCTTTTGCCGCCCAGGTCTTGTCTGTCGGTAAGGAGCTGAGCAAAGACGGGTGGGACTGGGATAAGGTCAATGTTAATGGCGGGGCCATCGCGCTTGGTCACCCGGTGGGTGCTACGGGCACGCGGATCGTAGCGACGCTGCTTTATGAGATGCAGAAGCGCGACCTCTCTATCGGGCTGGCGACAGAGTGTGTCGGTGGCGGACAGGGTGGGGCGATCATCCTGGAACGCAAGTAGGACGGTGTAGGACCAGATTGCGGGCGAGGCTGCACCTTCGCTCGGAGGCATAGAGAAAGGAGATGAAGAATGTACATTTTCAAGGCGGCGGTGGTCGGGGCGGGCTTCATGGGTGCTGGGATTGCGCAGGTGATCACGTACTCCGGCCTGCCTGTGGTGCTAAAGGACGTAGATCAGAAGATGCTGGACAAAGGCATGGAGCAACTGCGCACCATTTACCAGCGCCGGGTTGACAGTGGGAAGATGAGCGCTGGTGAAATGGCCGACAAGATGAGTCTGGTCACCCCAGCACTTGGGTATGAAGACTTTGGCGATGTGGATGTCGTGATCGAGGCCGTTCCCGAGGTGATGAAACTCAAGGCGAGGGTCTGGTCCGAGCTTGACAAGGCCTGCCCCGAGAGCACCATCTTTGCGTCCAACACTTCGGCGCTATCAATTTCCGAGATGGGTGCTGCTACTCAGCGTCCGCACAAGGTCATCGGCATGCACTTTTTCAGCCCGGCGCATGTGATGAAGCTTGTGGAGATCATCCCAGGCCTTGACACTTCGCAGGAGACAATCGATGATATCGTGATGTTCACCGAGTCCCTGCGCAAGATTCCTGTGGTTGTGCAGGAGTGCCCAGGATTCCTGGTCAACCGTCTGCTTATGCCATACCTGAACGAAGCTGCCCTTACCCTACAGGAAGGCGCGGCTACGGCTCGCGAGATGGACGAGGAGATGGTCAAGTTCGGCTGGCCCATGGGGCCGTTCACACTGATGGACATGCTGGGCATGGATGTCATCTATCACACGGGCTTGTATATGAGCGAGGAGTATGGCGGCGCAATACCTGCCCTGTTCAAGGAGATGTACGATGCCGGCCGGCTGGGCGAAAAGGCCGGTGCCGGCTTCTATGGCTATGGTGAGCAGACGGACGAGCCGGTCAAGGCGATGATCAAGAAACTGCAGGATTCTGGCCAGGTGGCGCCTAAGAGTGAGTTCAGCTGGCAGCGGCTGATGATGCCGATGATCAATGAGGCGGCTATGTGTGTCACCGAGAATATTGCTGCGCCAGACAAGATCGACATGGCAATGATTGCCGGCACTGGGATGAAGTATGGCGAAGAAAGGGTTGGCCCACTGCAGCTGGCCGATCTCCTTGGCCTGGATGTGGTTGTCGAGCACCTCGAGAAGTTCCAGAAAGCCTACGGGCCGCGCTTTCGGCCATCAAGACTCCTCAAGACCAAAGTGCGTGCGAAACACCTGGGTAAGAAGGTCGGCAAAGGCTTTTTCGAGTACACTACCTAGTGACCTGCAATTTGGGCAATGTCAACTGGCGCCAGGACGTGCCAGGGTGTAACTTCTCCGAACGATGACTCTAGGAAAGGAGACTGAACCATGGCGGATCGTCAGTATGTCAAAGTGAGTGTGGAGGATCGCATTGCTACCCTGACCATTGATCATCCTCCCGCGAATGCCTTCAACAACCAGACGATTGAGGATTTGGGCAGTGCCTTTGACGAGGTGGTGGCTGACCCACAGGTGAGGACCATTGTCATCACTGGCGCGGGCCAATTTGCGTTTGTCGCCGGCGCCGATATCAACGAAATCAAGCAGCAAATCGACGACTCTCGAGCTGGTAAACCGGTCAACAAGGAGCTGATCCTCAAGGGCCAGGCGCTGTTCAATCGCATTGAGAAATGCGACAAACCAGTGATTGCAGCCATCAATGCGGTGTGCCTGGGCGGGGGCATGGAGTTGGCAATGGCGTGTCACATGCGCGTCGCCTCGGACACGGCTCGCTTCGGCCAGCCTGAAGTCAGCCTCGGACTTTTGCCCGCCTGGGGAGGAACAGCCAGATTGCCTCGGATCGTTGGCAAGGGCAAGGCGATCGAGCTCATCGTCACCGGTGACATGATTCCGGCGACCGAGGCGGCACGTCTGGGGATTGTCAACAAAGTAGTCCCTGCCGGACAGGTTCTCAAGACGGCGCAGGACTTGGCCAAGAAGATTAACAGCAAGAGTGGCATGGCTACAGCCGCGATCCTCGAGGCGATCACCCATGGCATGGAGTCCACACTAGACGAAGCCCTGGCGATGGAAGCCGATAAGTTTGTGCATCTCTGTGCAACCGAGGATGGCTACGAGGGAGTAAGCGCATTTCTGCAAAAACGCCAGCCCAAGTTCCAGGACAAGTAGTAGCCTATCGCCCTGGGCGACGAGCCTCCAAGCTCGTCGCTTGGGGCATACCATGAGTTGGACATGAGCCTGAATCTAGCTACGCTTCTTGAAGCTCGGGCTGCCAGTGACCCAGACAGCATTGCACTGGCCTACGATAACCGCCAGCTGGACTATGCGGAGCTCAACGCCAAGGCCAGCTGCCTTGCGCGCGGCCTGTCCAGGATCGGTGTAGCAGCTGGATCTAAGGTTGCTGTGATGCTGCCGAACGTCCCGGAGTTTGTGCTATCGTACTATGCGATCCTGAAGCTGGGCGGATGCGTAGTCCCAATCAACACCCTCTTGAAGGCAAGCGAGATTGCCCATCAGGTTGAGGACTCGGATGCGGCGGCACTTATCGTCGGACAGGCCTTCTTGCCGGAAGTGAATGAAGCCTTATCGTGCGTGGAAGCGAGCCAACGGCTGTTCGTTGTGGGCAAGGATACGCCAGCAGGTTGGCACCCGTTCGATGAGCTGTTGGCCGATTCTGGGGTCCGGTTCGACACGGTGCAGACCTCCCCTCAAGATACGGCCGTGATTCTGTATACGGCGGGTGTGGCAGGTCGTCCCAAAGGTGCGGAGCTCAGCCACTTTAACATGTTCTACAACGCCTCATTGACCGCGGATCGATTGTGTCGCCTGACCCCAGCGGATCGGGTGCTTGCGGTATTGCCCATGTTCCATGCTTTCGGGCAGACATGCGTCATGAATGCTTCCCTGTACGCTGGGGCCAGGCTGGTTCTTCTGCCGCGTTTTGAGCCGGATAGGGTGTTGCAGACGGTCGAGCGACAGCGAGTTACCGTTCTACTCGGCGTGCCGACTATGTACTGGTATCTGCAGCATTACCCTGAAGCAGAGCGCTACAACCGCAGTTCGCTGCGGCTTTGTTGCTGTGGCGGTGCCCCTCTGCCAGTCAGGCTGACGGAGCAGTTTACGCAGAGGTATGGACTGCCCATTTTCGAGGGCTATGGCCTGGCTGAGACGTCTCCCGTTGTGTCGTTCAACCCCACAGATAGACCGAATCGGCCAGGCTCGATCGGCCTGCCGATCTATGGGGTCACAATGGATATCCGTGACGATGATGATCACCCTGTACCACAAGGGCACATCGGTGAGATCGTAGTGCGCGGACACAACGTAATGAAAGGGTACTGCAAGCGTCCGGGGCCAACGGCAGAAGTGATGCGGAACGGCTGGTTTCACACAGGGGATCTAGGCCGTGTTGACGAGGATGGCTACTATTACATCGTAGGGCGAAAGAAGGACATTCTTATTCGTGGGGGGCTGAACATCTATGCCCGAGAGGTAGAAGTAGCGCTGCTCGCTCATCCTTCTGTAGTTGAGGCTGCAGTGATTGGTGTGCCGGACGAAGTGATGGGTGAGGAAGTGAAGGCCTTTGTGGTCTTGGAGCCTGATGCGGTACTGGAAGCGGATGAGTTGATCGAGTACGTCAGGAGCAGGGTGGNNTGGCCGTCTACAAGTACCCTCGCTACATCGAGTTCCGCACCGAATTGCCGAAGGATGCGGCAGGCAAGGTCATCAAGCGCATGCTGCGCGCATAGGCAGGGATCACGCTTGCCCAGGCTTGTCTCTTTTTGAGATTTCCAAGGTACAAGCTGCGCTTGGCTTGTGCAGGTGAGTACTAGAGCCGAGATCCTTTCAGAAGGAGGGAGCGATGGACTTTACCTTCTCCAAAGAACATCAATTGCTTCGGCGCATGATTCGAGAGTTTGCCGCCAAAGAAGTGGCTCCGATCGCGGAGGAGATCGACCGCGATGAGCGGGTGCCGTTTGAGACGCTGAAGAAAGCGGCCAAGATCGGCTTGATGGGAGTGCCATTCCCGCAAAAGTACGGCGGCGCTGGGGCCGGAGAGATTGGCTACTGTATCCTGATGGAGGAGCTCAACAAGGTCTGTGGTTCGACAGCGACGGTTATCGGCGCCCATACGGGCATTGGCGCAATGGCCATCTACCTGGATGGTACTGAGGAGCAGAAGCAACAATACCTGGTACCGCTGGCGCGCGGGGAAAAAATCGCGGCTTTTGCCCTGACGGAGCCCAACGCTGGCTCGGACGCCGCTGCCATCCAGACACGTGCCGAGCGCGATGGTGACTACTTTGTGCTCAACGGGTCCAAGCTGTGGATTACCAATGGCGACATCGCGGATGTGGTCAGTGTGCTCGCGGTGACCGACCCGGCCTTGGGAGCGCGCGGGGGCGTTACGGCGTTCATTGTGGAGAAAGACTACCCGGGGTTCAAGGTTGGCCACAAGGAAGAGAAGATGGGCATACGCGGATCGTCGACCGCAGAGCTCTTCTTTGAAGACTGCCGCGTGCCCGCCAAGAATGCGCTCGGGATGTTCGGGGCAGGTTTTCTCACGTTCATGAAGACGCTCGATGTTGGCAGAATCAGCCTGGGTGCTGGCTGCCTCGGGGCCGCGGACCAGGCCTTGCAGATGAGCATGGAGTTCGCCAAGAGCCGCTACCAGTTTGGCGCACCGATCGCAGCCAAACAGGCTATACAATGGATGATCGCGGACATGGCGATTGAGATCGAGGCTTTGCGCTCACTGATCTATCGCACGGCATGGATGATGGACTCGGGGCAGACCTCGCGCGAGTTTAGCACGATGGCGGCGATGTGCAAGGTCTTTGGCTCAGAGGTAGCCTGTCGGTCGGCAGACGTGGCTTTGCAGATCCATGGGGGCATGGGTTACATGAAAAAGTACCCCATCGAACGAATGTATCGAGATGCGCGAATCACGCGAATCTTTGAGGGCACAAACGAGGTTCAGCGAGAGATCATTGCCCGCAACTTGTTCCGCAATGTGGGCTTGAGGCTCAGGTAGTCCGGGCCGCAACATGACCAGATGACGAGGGAGGAGAACCACCCATGAAAGCTGTTGTCATGATCAAACAAGTGCCCGATACGAATGAGGTGAGGCTGGACCCGAGAACGGGCACTCTGATTCGGGAGGGCGTTCCCAGCATCATCAACCCAGAGGATAAGAGCGCTCTGGAGGAGGCGCTGAAGCTCAAAGAGGCGCTGGGCGCCGAAGTGATCGTCATTTCGATGGGCCCACCGCAGGCTGAGGATGCTTTGCGCGAAGCTCTGGCTATGGGCGCCGATGAGGCCATTCTGCTGACTGATCGAGCTTTTGCTGGTTCAGACACCTGGGCTACGGCAACTACTCTTGGTTACGCGCTCAAGAAGATCGGAGACTTTGATCTGGTCCTGGCGGGGAGGCAGGCGATTGACGGCGACACGGCGCAGGTTGGTCCTCAAGTGGCAGAGTACCTCAAGATTCCGCAAGTCACCTATGTGGCGGATCTGACAGTCAGAGGGGATTCACTGTGCGCCAAGCGGGTGTTGGAAGATGGCTACGAAGAGATCGAAGCGAAGCTGCCTGCGCTGGTCACGATTGTCAAGGAAGCCAACGCGCCCCGCTACCCACATGCGGGGGCAATCATAACTGCCTATCGTGAACAGAAAGTGACTCTCTGGGGCGCAAAGGATATCGGGGCTGACCCGGAGACGGTTGGACTAAAAGGGTCGCCGACACAGGTCAAGCGCAGCTTTACCCCTCCGCCGAAGGAGCCTGGCCAGATTCTGAAAGGCAGTCCTGCCGACGCTGCCAGAGATCTCGTGGCAATCCTACGGCAGAAGAACATCGTGTAGGCTTCAGGACGCAGGTGCGCGAACCCGGTCGATGAGGGAGGATCGCTGATAGATGTACTTTTTCGGTGATGACCTTTGGGACGCGATGCCCACGCATGGCGGCAGGCAGCTATGAGCAAGGCACGGGGTAGGTGGATGCCCTATGCGGTGCTGGCAGTAGGGGTTTTCGCAGCTTCTTGGGCGGCCATCTTGATCCGGCTCGCCGCGGCGCCGCCTCTGGTCACAGGAGCGTATCGGTTGACTCTGGGTTCATTGCTGCTGACACCCGCGGCCCTCTGGGAAGGCAAGATTCATCGTGTCAGGTTGACGTTGAGAGACGGACAACTTATCCTGGCGTCGGGGTTGTTCCTGGGGCTGCACTTTGCCGCATGGATTAGCTCCCTGGACTATACCTCTGTGGCCAGTTCTGTTGCCTTGGTGGCGATGTCGCCGGTCTTTGTCGGTCTGGCAGCGCATTTCGCCCTGGGGGAGCGCCTACGCGGCTCGATGCTGTTTGGCATCGCGATTGCGGCGATGGGGAGCATGATCATCAGTTGGGGTAGCGTGCGAGCGTCCGGATCGGTCATGCGAGGTGACCTGCTGGCTCTGATTGGTGCGGTGATGGTATCGGGCTATCTCCTGATTGGACGGAAGCTGCGCCAACGCTTACCCCTCCTGTCATACGTTACGCCAACCTATTGGACAGCAGCGCTGGTCTTGCTGACAGCCCTTGCGGTGAGCGGAGAGCCGCTCGGGGGCTACTCGTGGCGCACCTATGCCCTGTTTCTGTTGTTGGCCCTCGGGCCCCAGGTGATCGGCCATACGTCGTTCAATTGGGCCCTGCGCTATCTGTCGCCTACCTTCGTTGCGGCATCGGTGCTGGGAGAGCCGATTGGGTCGACCATACTTGCCGGTTTGGTGTTGCGTGAGCGGCCTACGTTGGTTGAGCTTGCTGGGGGAGCTGCCATTCTGCTGGGTATCTACATCTGCAGCCGCGTCGAGGCTTCACAGCCGTCCGCCAAAGGTGGTGATCCGTCGGGGAGTTCGGCTGCTGGATGAGGTGCCCGCAGTTGTGCTTGTATGCCCGGTTGACGGGACAAACAAACGTGGATTGGAGCGAATGATGGCTCTTACGGAACGCGATTGGGACGGCAAACAAACCATAGATTGGGATCAATCAGTAGCTCGTCGCACTGGAAGAATGGGTAGCTCGATGATCCGCGAAACACTCAAGCTGATGTCTACGCCAGGGATGATCTCTCTGGCGGGTGGAAATCCGGCACCGGAGCTATTCCCGCTGCGCGAGTTTCAGGAAGCCTGTCGGTACATTCTGGATCATGACGGGGCTCAATCGCTGCAGTACGGTGTGACCGAGGGCTACCCTCCTCTGAAGCAGTACCTGGTGGATAAGGTGCAGAAGTATGGCGTGCCAGCAGAGGAAGACAACGTCCTGATCGTGAATGGATCGCAGCAGGCCCTGGACCTGATCGGCAAGGTCTTTCTTAACCCGGGGGACACGATACTGACTGACGGCCCCACATATCTCGGTGCGCTGCAGGCGTGGTCGGCCTACGAAGCGCGCTTTCTCACGGTACCTCTCGACGAGGAGGGCACTCGTGTGGACATGATCGAAGACCTGTTGCGCAAAGAAGCCGTCAAGTTCATCTACAGCCTGCCAAATTTCCACAACCCAGCTGGGGTGACGCTGTCGCTGGAGCGACGACGCCAGCTAGTTGATCTGGCGGCCCGCTATGGAGTGTTCATCGTCGAGGATGATCCATACGGCGAGCTGCGGTTTGCAGGCGAGGATATTGTGCCCATCGTGTCGATGCACAAGGAGAATACGATCTACCTGAGCACGTTCTCCAAGACTCTGGCGCCCGGCATTCGCCTTGGATGGATTGTCGCACCTTCGAAGGTCATTTCCAAATTGGTGCTGGCCAAGCAGGGGGCTGACCTGCACACGAGCACCTTTGTGCAAATGGTCGCGAACGACATCTGTCAGCGGGGGTTCTTGCGCCAGCATGTGAAGAGGATCCGAGACACCTATCGAGA
>DIVN01000268.1 GCA_002435875.1 Anaerolineales bacterium UBA6131 | reverse complement strand
GTCAAGGAGACCCAGGTTGTCAAGGAGACCCAGGTTGTCAAGGAGACCGTCGTGGTCCAGCCCACCGCGGCCCCACTGAAAAAGATCGACATCGAGTTCTGGACCATGATGGGTGGCACGGCCGGCAAGATCCTGCAGGAGCAAGTTGACAAGTTCAACGCCAGCCAGGATCGCATCAACATCATCAACGTGTATCAGGGTGACTACGAGCCCACCAACCAGAAGCTTCTGGCCGCGGTCGCGGCGGGCACGCCACCGGTCATCACCATGATTGACTACCTTTACGTACCGTTCTACGCCAGCCAGGGCGTCTTCGAGCCACTGGAGAACTTGGCCACCGCTGCGGAGATGAAGGACTATATCCCGGCATTGCTCGAGGATCTCCAATACAAGGGCTTCACCTATGCGATGCCATACAACCGCAGCTGCCAGGGCGTCTACTACAACAAGGACCTCTTCAAGGCAGTAGGCCTCGATCCAGAAAAGCCGCCAAAGACCTGGGCCGAGTTCAATGAGTATGGTGCCAAGATCACCGACAAGAGCAAGGACCAGTACGCGACCTACGTCAAGTTCACCCGCTGGTACTTTGCACCGAGCGTCTACCAGTGGGGCGGGCGCATGAACGACGAGAACTGCAACCCCGTCTTCCAGAAGGAAGGCGGCGTGGAAGCCATGAAGTTCTTCCAGGATATGCGCTTTAAGGAGGGTTATGCTGTCCTGCAGTCCAACCTGACGGGGTCGTTCGACCAGGCCAACATCGAGTTTGTGAATGGCAAGGTTGCCATGGTGCGCGGCTCGACCGCCAGCCAGGGCACCGTTGCAAACACTGTGGACTTTAACTGGGGCTTCTTCTCGCTGCCCGCCGGCCCGGTCCGTGCGGCTGTAACGCAGGGCGGTGGATCCATCGCCATTGGTGCCAAGGCCACCAGCGAGCAGAAGGCTGCTGCCTGGGAGTTCCTGGTCTGGCTTACTGGTACCGAGCAGTCGGCCGACTACCACATCGCCACGGGATACCTGCCAACTCGCTATAGCACCATCGAGCTCCCCAGAATGCAAGAGTGGTACGCCAAGAACCCGACTTGGAAGGTCAGCGTAGACGCGCTAGAATGGGCCTACCCCACGTCGTGTATCGAGTTCAACCTGGGGCCCACCTACCACACGCTGATGACCGAAGCCGTCGATCGCATGATGATCAACGGCGAGGATGTCCAGAAAGTCCTCAACGAAACAGCGGCGGCTTTCCAGGTCGAGATTGATGCCCTCCGCGCCAAGGGTGATCTGATACTCAAGTAGTTTCTGCAATCGGTCATTGCCGAGCAAACCTCGGCATGCGGGGAGGCGCGCATCGCTCAGGAGGATCGCGCCTCCCCGCTGTGCAACAGGCAGAGTTGGCTCCGCCAACCTGCTTAATACCGCAGCCTCAAAACAGAGGCTTAGAATGGATCACGTGAGTAGACATGACCAACCAACAACTGCCACAGAATCCCTCAGCATCAGTCCTCAACGAACCTGTCACACTGCTTGACGTCAAAGGTACCTTGCATGAAATGCCAGAACCACACTACGTAGACTACTTCTTTGACGTCCCTGCCGGCGCCAGCAAGGTTGGCATGCGACTCACTTTCCCAGGAACGGCTCGCCTGCTGCCCATTCTCTATGACCCGCAGCGCTTTCGCGGCCATTGCATGTTCAAGAATCCGCCGGAGCCCATCGTTGTCGATCTCTGGGTTGGAGAGGGAGATGCCAGTGAGGGTGGCTTGCCTGGACCACTTCCCGCAGGCACATGGAGAGCCACGGTCAACGTACGTGCCGTTCGCGATGTCTCAGAGTATCGTCTGGAGGCGTACGCCGAGTTCGATCACAGCGCCCCAACCGTGACCCTGCCCGCATATCCGGCTGATTATGTAAGCAAAGCCCAAGCGGGCTGGTATTGCGGCGAGCTGCATGCACACTCCACAGAGAGCGATGGCGAGTACCCTGTCGAGACCGTGGTGAAGGCATGCAAGGACCTCAGGCTGGACTATCTCAGCCTTACGGATCACTTCACATCCTCGCAGTGGCGCAAGCTAGGAGCTCTGATCAGCCCTCGATTGGCATTCATTCGCTCCACGGAGATTACCAGCCTCTGGGGGCATGCCAATTTGCACGGCATTGAAGAGTGGGTCGACGTTTTTGTCGACAGGCCGGGCTGGGACATAAACCAGGCAGCTGATGCGGTTCACGCACAAGGCGGCCTTTTCTGTATAAACCATGCTACCAATATCGGGTTGGGATGGCGTCACTTCAATTTTGACTGGGACAAGGCCGATATGATGGAGGTTTTTCACAACCTGGAGGGTGCCAGCAACAACGTGCTGCCGCAGCTCTGGGACATGCACCTTAACATGGGGCGGCGTGTTGTGGGAGTAGGCGGCATCGATAGCCACAATCCATTCACCGGTCTGCACAAGCTGGGTCAGGTGGTGACCTGGGTATATGCACAAGAGCTCAGTGAGAAGGGCATCATCGAAGGGCTGCGACGCGGCCGCGTGTACATCAGCCGGGGTCCCCAACTGCTCTTCACGGCCACGGACGCCAAAGGGGCGAGTGCTGAAATGTGGGAATCCCTCGAAGTGGGAAAGGGGCCAATCACCCTCACGGTGGAAGTCCAGTGTCATGAGCCGCTGCGCGTCGTGGTGGTCAAGGATGGCTATCCATTTGAGAGTAAGGAGATTGTGCCACGCGGAGATGAGCGTCTGACCGTCACGTTTGACGACAAGCCACAGCGGCCGTGCTTCTATCGTGTGGAGTTGCACAGCATATTTAGCCACGAGTTGCAGCCCAAGCTCAAGTGGCGCGACTTTACCACCATGAGAGCGATGAGCAACCCTATCTGGGTGGGTTGGCAGCAATTCAGAGCTGGTTGGGAACGTGCCCGGCCGTTGTTGCAGTAAGGTCGCCAAGAGACGGACGGCATCTGCCATACCAACAAAGCGGAGGCAACGGTGAAGACAAGAGTCAAAGGACGTTTCGTAATAGGCTATGATGGACAGGACCATGTCATCTATGAAAATGCAGAGGTAGTTTTCGAAGGCGATACAATCACCTATGTTGGGTTCAAGTACCCTGGCCCGGTGGATACTACCATTGACGTAGGCAACTCGATCGTGAGTCCAGGCTTCATCGACCTGAACGCGTTGGGGGATATCGACCATAGTGTGCTGCAATTTGAGATACCATCAGGCGTCGGCCCGGGGCTCAATTGGTCCAAGGAGTACGCACTGGCCGGCCCGCGCGACGTGTTGACCCCCGACGAGGAGGAGTTCAAGAGCCGCTACGCCTTGATTCAGCTCATAACCAATGGTATAACAACGGCCCTTCCGGTGACTTCCTTGCGCTTTACCAGTTGGGCCGAGACGTTCAAGCAGCACGAGCGCGTCGTCGATGCGGCAGTTGACCTCGGGATTCGAACCTACTTGGGCCCCAGTTATCGTTCGGCCGTACGGGTGGCGAACAGCGAGGGCACACGCGAGCTGATGTGGAACGAGGAACGCGGCGAGGAAGGGCTCCGCACCGCTGTACAGTTTATCCGCAAGTACGACGGGGCACATGGGGGTTTGATCCGAGGTCTACTGGTGCCATCGACCATCGAGACCTGCACCCCTGCGGTCCTACGCAAGACCAAAGAGTACAGTGATGAGCTCGCCTGCCCCATCCGTTTGCACGCAGCACAGTCGATGGGGGAGTTCCGGCTGATCCAGGCGCAATTCCACCGCACGCCGATTGAGCACCTGAGCGGCCTGTCGTTCCTTGGTCCTCGAACCTTGATCGCACATGCGGTCTACACAAGTGGCAATCGCCGGGCTGAGATTCCGGCCGGACAAGACCTCGAACTGCTCAGAGATTCGCAGACGTGCGTCATTCACTGTCCTCTGGTGACGGGTAGAGATGGGGTAATACTCGAGTCGTTCGCGCGCTATCGCAAGATGGGCATCCGTGTGGCCATGGGCACGGACACCTACCCAGCCGATATGATCCTGGCGATGGGACTGGGAAGTGCCATGTGCAAGCAAGTCGACCAGGACGACCGGGCCACCAGCGTTGCCGATTGGTACCGGGCTGCTACCCTTTCCGGTGCCGAGGCCCTGGGAAGACCGGACCTGGGCAAACTGGCTGCGGGGGCCAAGGCCGACATCGTCGCACTGGGCCTGGACGACTTTCGGGTGGCACAGATCGACGATCCGATCCGCACCCTGTTCCTCAACATGACCGGCGCCAACGTACAGACGGTAATCGTCAACGGCCGCGTGGTGATGAAGGACCGCCAGATTCCTGGCATGAGCCTTGCAGAGATGCACCTGAAGAGCCAGACGGTCTTCCAGAAGATGAAAGCCAGCTACAGTCAGCGTGACTATCTGCGACGGCCAAGCGAAGACCTGTTTCCGTCCAGCTTCCGGGTCATGAAAGGCTCAACAGAGAGTTAGTTGAGAGGCCAACTTGCCGCTGTGCAACCAAACTCGGAGGCACAATGATTGATTTGTTGCTCACACATGGTGCAGTTGTGACGATGGATCCCCAGCGATCCATCGTCGAGGATGGCGCCGTCGCCATCGACCAGGGTCGCATCCTCGCTGTCG
>DIVN01000145.1 GCA_002435875.1 Anaerolineales bacterium UBA6131 | reverse complement strand
CGTTGCGCGAGCCGGCAAAGATCTTGTTGTAGAGGCCCTTGGCGTGGTTCTCGTCCTTGGTCTCGAACTCGGACATGAAAGCAGGGTTGTGGGTCACCGAGTCCTTGATGGGGGCCTGCTCCAACTGGGGATTGAAGATGGGCTCGGGCTTGGTGTAGGGGGGGTCTTCGGGTACGTGCCCCGTGACCGGGTCGTCCACTCCCACGGCGGGGTCGTTCGGTTCGGAATCGGGCAATCCCGCCCCTTCGTGCCCTCGTCCATAGACCCGCAGGGTGTGGTAGGTGTTGCTCTCGGCCTCGGCTACCGCCAACCCCTGCTTCCCAGGCAGTATGGCCGCCAACGATAAGAGTAGAACTGCTGTTACGAGCAAAGCAAAGAGGACTCGACCTGCCCTGGGCATCTCTTCCCTCCCGTGTCTGTGGTGGAATCGTGCCGTACGGTTTGGCACCGGCTCCTGAGGTCGTACGTACTGCTTTCGATATTACCATAAACAGACCATCTTGTCAATAAGCAAATGCCTGGGTGCACGACAGAAAACGGATGATCGCCAACCGCTTTTTTGCGAGACAGCGTGCCGTCGATTGTCGTGCCTTGCACATCCCATTATAATACGGTTCATCATATCGTGACGCGTCACGAGCCTGCTTTCGACGCTCTTTTAAGCTTTGGCGCGCATGAGGAGCAAGTGCTGATGGTCATCGAGCCCTGGACAGTGCTGGAATCCTCGACCGCCTTCGACAGCCCCTGGCTGCGGGTGCGGCTGGACCGCGTGCGCACCAACCGCGGCAACACTTCTGACTATTACATCGTAGAGCGCTTTGACTATGTCATGATCGTGGCCGTTGATGAGCAGGAGAAGGTACTGACGGTGCGGCAGTACAAGCACGGTGCCGGGCAGGTCATCCGCGAGCTGCCCGCCGGCTACATCGATGATGGCGAGGATCCGCTGGCCTGCGCCCACCGCGAGCTGCGCGAGGAGACCGGCTACGTCGCCGCGACGATGGAGCCGTTGGGCGTGCTCTTCGCTTCGCCGAGCTTCTCAGCGCACCGGGCGCACGTCTTCCTGGCACGGGGGCTTCGCCGGGCCGGCGAGCAGCGCCTCGACGAGAACGAGAAGATCGCCGTAGAAGCCATGCCCTTTGAGGCCGCTGTCCAGGCTGCCGCAGGCAACCACGATTTCCGCGACGTTAGCAGCACCGCGGCGCTGGGCATGGCCTGGATTCGTCTGTACGGGTTGGCAGCAGGAGCTAGACCGCCGCCTGGCGAGATGGAGGCAAGATGACGCACACGCGAGAGCAAGCCCATCGGGAAGCGCTGAGCCTGGCCAGGTCCGCGCTATCCAAGCTCGACCCCTCCGCGGCAGCCTTCCGGGCCGGAGGAGACTACCGCGGGACGCCCGAAAAGGGCACCCTGGCCGTAACCTACTTTGGGGACGAACGCTCGATTACCTGGCCCGAACCGGAAATAACGGGCCCTGCCGGCACCGTGACGGACCTCACCGAACAATTGCTGATCCTGCACTATCTGCTGCATGCCGAGGGCGTGCGCATGGCCGATCAATGGGTGGCCTTCCGTGAGCTGCCCGACGCTATGACCTACGACTCGGCCTTTCAAGGCCGCTCGTCATTGCGCCTAGCGCAGCGATTTGGGCAGGACGGGCCGGGGTTTGAAGTGGCCTGCCGCAAGTTGGGCGGCGAGAAGCTGACCTTTGGCGATGTCTCGTATGCCTTTGCGGTCCTGCCGCACCTGCGCATGGCGGCCATCCTGCACCTGGCCGACGAGGAGTTTGGGGCCACGGCCAATGTGCTCTTTGACGCGGCGGCCGGCCAATACCTGCCCACCGAAGACCTGGCCGTGCTGGGCGGACTGCTGGCGAGCAAGCTCGTCAAGGCCGCCGTCTAGCCAAAGAGGGGCAGCTTCCAGTACACCGGCTGGTAGTCCTGCGGCATCCGCAGCCGCGCGTGGTCGTGGAAGAGGCGCTGTGCCTCGGCGAACTGGGCGGGATCCAGTGCCAGGCGCTCGAGCACCCGCGCGACATGCGCGAGCAACGTCAGGTCTTCCGGCGACAGCCTGTCGGCATCATTGTCTGCGCACAAGCCCCAGACCTCCCAGGGCAGCACCTCTACGCCGCAGACGCTGGCGAGGTCGCTCAGCAGCTTGTAGCGCACGTACATGGCACCGCGGTAGTCAAAGATGCCCACCTTCTCGGGGCGGATGCGGCCCTCGGCGAACCAGACGAACGTCTCTCCTGCATCGAGAAACTGGCCCGGCGGCAGATCGCAGGCATCCAAAGCAAAGCCCAGAACGCGGCGCTGCAAGTCATCGATCTGCGGGTCGACACGGCGCCAGCGGCTCCTAACTTCGTCCCAGCATTCGCAGATAAAGTGGTCCTCCCAGGTTTCGCCGTCCGGGTAAAAGTAGGGGGCCACGCCGCTGCGCACGCGCGCTGGCACGCCCTGGTGTCGCAGCATGGAGGTAAGCAGCAACGCGTAGTGGCGGCAGTTGCCCACCACGCGGTTCTGCGGCTCGCGGGCCTGCGTCAGTGGGTGTGAGTCGAAGCGCGCCAGCAAGCTCAGCTCGTCCTCGACCGTACGTAGGTTGATCTCATCATTGAGCTTGCGGCCGCTCGCCTGCAGCGCCGCGCTGGACACGCCATAGTTGGCCTCGTCGTGAATCCAAAACTGATGCAGCAAGGCGTTCTGCACAGCCAGGCACAGGCCAGCCAGGTCGTTGGGCAGCCCGTCGTAGATCGCGGCGAACCTGCCCGGCGAGCTCAGAGCACTCTGTGCTCGGTAGAATCCCAGATCGGGACGATCCATCTGGTCACCTCCTGTGGCTATTCTGCCGCGGGGCCGGTGGTGTGCTGGCCAAGGCACGCCGTCGCTTCCTAGACGCTGCGCCGATGCGGATGCACCCAGTGGCCGTCTTTCTTGTTGTGGAACCACCACTCGTCGCAGTGGGTGCTCTGTATCTCCTCGGCCAGCTTGCGGCCAGCCTCGGTGCGCAGGCGCGCCACAATCGCCGGAATCCAGTCGGCAGCGCGAGGGTTGCCGCTATCCAGCGCTTCGCGCAAAGACACCAGGATCTCGAGCTGGTCCGCATCACTGGCTACCCTGGCCTCCGGCGTAGCGCGCGCCTCGAACTCGCGCACCAACGGCACGATCTCCGCGCCGCAGGGCAGCTCCTGCTCGAGGTCACCCAACAGCTTGTCCCAATCGACGTCGACATAGCGCTGATTCACATAGTTGAGATCACCCGAACGTCCTTCAGGAAAGTCATGGAAAAGCAGCAGCTCCACGACCTTGTGGGTATCGAGCGGCTCGTCGACCATACGGCTGAGCAGGAAGGCGATGCCCATGGCGCGGCAGGTATGCTCCGCCACTGATTGCTCCACAGACCCGAGGAAGGTGAACCCCGAGCGTGGGGTGTGCTGGAGCATGCCAAATTCGTAGCAGTACCTGGCATTGCGGGACATGATTGGCCTCCAGAATGGTGCAATGCACCGGATTGTCGGCTATTGCGCCGACGGCAACCTGGCAGCCAGCAGGCGTGAGCGGCTGCAGTAGACGAGTGGGAACGATAGTATACGGCGAAGCGAAGGCACGCGTCGAGACGCCTGCCTCCACAACGGCTCCCGTCGCTGACCGGCGTGAGTATATCGCCCCAAACGGTAGCGGTCAACAGCGATGGAGCCGGACTCACATGACTCGCTGGTCGAGGGGCAGCGGTGCCGAGCGGGTGCGGGACCCCTCCTACCCGCAGGCCCTAGAACGATGCTATACTAGCTATACCACAGGACACCAGCGCGCCCAGTGCTGACAACGTGCTGGCGCAGGACAAGTCAGCAAGACGCGAAAAGATGAACATGATCGGTGAAAGCGAAAAGAGGCCGGGTACAGGCGACATCGTGTGCCTGGGCTGCGGAGCGATCGTGCCCGACATCCAGGGGCCAACCCATGAATACATGCTTTCGGCGCCTGGCTGCTGGCAGGCCTTCACCACGGTACTGGCGAGGGAGTACGAAAACTTTGCGCTGCTGAGGGAAACCCATCGCCTTACCGTGGACACCTATGCAGCACAACATCCAGGGCTGCCTGGCGAAAAGCGGGCGACGCAGTCGGTGCAGGTGCATCTGCTGGGCCTCTACCTGGCGTTGGAAAAGGGCTGGCCGAATGACCAGATCGTGCGGCAGATGCGGCTCACTCTGCAGGGCGAGCGGTCCTTTGCATGGCTTGAGCCTCCCGACTTTCGCGACACGATGACTGTAGCCGATGTCGTCGGGGCCGTGGCGCCTGACGAACACGCGGTTGCCGTCCGCCGGTGGGCACACAGCGTCTGGCGGGCCTGGGCTGCGCATCATGCGTGCG
>DIVN01000112.1 GCA_002435875.1 Anaerolineales bacterium UBA6131 | reverse complement strand
ATGTAGTCCATCCCTGCCCCGCCGTACTTGACCGGGAGGCAGATACCCAGAATGCCCTGCTGACCCATCCTTGTCAGGATACCGCGGTCAACCTGCTGTTGTCGGTCAAGCTCTTTTATCTTGGGCGCGATTTCCTTCTCTGCAAACTCACGCACCATCTTGCGGACCATTTGGTGTTCTTCAGACAAACTAAAGTCCATTGCCTCCTCCTCGAGGAACCTGACTGGCTGCGACACGCAACTCGCGGCACGGGGCACTGTGCAATTATAGCATACCCTCAAGAGCAGGCCAATCTCTACCAATGCTGACCGTGGTCAGTGTACACACGGGCACCATAGCTTGGCCTTCGGTTCACCCTTCTCCTATAATGGGTCCTGAACCCAGTACGCGACCGAACAGGAGGTATCCATGAAAGACTTGCTCAAAGGCATCACCTGGCTCGGCCATGCGAGCTTCAAGATCAGCGGCCCCGAGGGCATTGTCTACATCGACCCGCGTAACCTCAAGACAACGGAGGCTGCTGATCTCATCCTGATCACGCATGGTCATAGCGATCACTTTGCACCCGATGACGTCAAACGCATATGCATGCCATCAACGACAGTGGTGACAATCGCGGAGGTTGCCGCCAAACTTCAGGGCGATGTGAGAACCGTCAAGCCAGGCGACAAGTTGACGCTTGCCGGCATCGCGATCGAGGTCGTGCCTGCATACAATCCTTCCAAGGCTTTTCATCCTCTGGCAGCCGGCGGCGTGGGCTACATCGTGACGATCGGCGGTAGGCGCGTATACCATGCTGGAGATACTGACGTTATACCCGAAATGCACGACATCCAGGCCGACGTAGCGCTATTGCCTGTAGCTGGCAAGTACACGATGGATCCCGTCGAGGCCGCACAGGCGGCAGACATCATCAAGCCCGCAGTCGCGGTACCGATGCACTGGGGCGATCTCATCGGCACGAGAGCCGATGCCGAAGCATTTCGCGCCAGGTGTCATGTACCTGTAGAGATCCTGGACGTCGGCTGATCCGCTGGGCTAGGCTTGCTTTGCACTGGCAGAGGGTGCCAGGTGCTGTGTAGCCTCGCTCAGTGGTACCGCGTGACCTCGAATCGATACAACTGCACGGGCTCGTGAGGTGCGATACCAGCTTTGCGACGTGCAATGTCCAGCTGGTACTCCACCGTGTCCACTCCCTCAAGGTCTGGCAAGAGCAGCCCGCGTCGCCAGCCGGCTTCCACGATTACGCCGTAGCGTTTGGGATCTAGATCTGCCGCGGATTGCACGGGTTCAGGACTCGCTAGCACGTCCACCGAGATCTCTAGCTGACTCAGCTCGTTGCTGCGCACTGGGGGAAACCGGGGATCACGTGTCGCGGCGTGAATCGCATTTTGGATCACTTCTTCAGCCACGTCCGGCGTCGTCGGCTGAAAAGTACCGATACAGCCGCGCAGTTCGTCGTTCTTGTGCAACGAGACAAAGACCCCCGCCCGTTGGCGCATCTCTGGGGTCAGAGATGTAGGCTTGCGAGTGGTCTTTCCTTCGCGCACATACTCCGCGATTGTGCGCGCCGCCAACTCCACCAGCGCGTGATGTTGAGTCTTCATATGTTTCTCCTGCTGCACTCGCGCAACTAGCCGGTCGCGAGCACCGCCGCGAGCAGGTCGGGACGATCGGTGATGATCATATCGACGCGCAACCTCACCAACCACTCCAGATCCGTAGCTTCTCGCGGCGCCCAGACATGTACGCGATACCCTCGCGCCCGGGCCCATCTCATGTAACTCTCGTTCACCGCAGAAAAATGCGGGTGAAGAGCATCCGTCCTGCCCAACGGTAGAAACCAGGTTCGCTGAACGTAGAATGGCAGACCCCGCGCGTACAACAACCCGGTCTGCACCTCTGGTGCGATGTTCTTGAAACGCCGCAGCACTAAGGGGTTGAATGATGAGACAAGCACACGCTTTTCCGCCCCATGCTTGTGAACGATAGCTGCGACTTGAGCTTCCAGGCCATCGCTCTGAATCCCACGGGCCTTGAGCTCGATGTTCAGCAGCATACCGTCCGCTGCCCAGTCCACAACCTCCTCCAGAGTTGGAATCTGCACCCCAGCAAACTCCGGAGAGAACCAGGAACCGGCGTCCAGTGTCTTAATCTCGGCAAGACTGAGCTTGGCGATATGTCCCTGCCCCTGTGTGGTGCGGTCTACGGTGTCATCGTGGCAAACCACCACCTCGCCATCCGCGCTCAACGAGACGTCCAGCTCCACGCCATCGGCACCGAGGTCTTTCGCTTTCTGGAAAGCAGCAAGCGTATTCTCTGGGGCATAGGTGAGGGCGCCACGATGGCCAAAATTGAGAGGTCGACCTCCTTGAGCAGTTACCTTGGTCATTGTGGCAAATCCCCCTCAGGAATCCCCCGCACCGTCCACTCTTCCGCTTCTACGGCAACGCCGCCCACGCGCAACTCCCAGTGAAGGTGAGCGCCCGTGGACAATCCCGTGTTGCCAACCTCACCGATCAGCGCGCCTTGCACAACCTCTTGGCCTTCTGCAACCTCAATCTCTGACAAGTGGTAGTACGCTGTATACACTCCCAGGCCATGATCCAACACGACGGCATTCCCATGAACCTCAAGTGCGGCCGCCAATACTACCTGTCCTCGTCCCGCTGCAACCACTGGAGCACCGATATCGCCGGAGATATCAATGCCTGCATGGTAACTGGTGCGCCCATCATTATACGTCCGGCGCATGCCGTAAGGAGACGTGATGATGCCTTCATGTGGCCAGATGAATGCCCCCTGCCAGCGTTTCTCTGGCGTGACCGCCGCAAATGCCTCTACCAGCCTTCGGCTGTCGCGCTCTTGCACTTCGCGGTCAAGAAGCGGCACTCGGTCGTCTGGAACAATGATTTCCTCGCTGCCAAATGCTCCTGCGGTCACCAGAACCGGGACGGTTGTCATCAGGCCCGCTCCCATCTGGTCAGAGACAGCCAGCTCAAGCAAGTAGACGCCTGCTTCTTGGGCTGCCGACATCCCAACCGCCGTCCATGCCCGCTGTTGCTCCTCAACAAACTTGAGGGGTTGGCCGTCAAGGGTTCCACCCACAGTGATGCGCCGGTTCGCTGCCACCTCGATGCACAGGGTATGCCCCTGGCTGACCTGAGGCGGATAGAGGTTCACCTGCACACGTAGGGGCTCGGTCGTAGCAGTGGGTGGGACAGTCGGAGCAACGGTTGGCGACGGCGTGCGGGTACTGGTCGGTGCTATGGTCGCGGTCGCTGGAGGGGTAGCGGTGGGCACATTGAGGGAAGCGCATCCTGGCAGGCACAGAGCAAGCACCGCCGCAAGGATCACACCAAACACGCGCCATGTTCCCTGTCGCGACGATGTATTGTTGACGCACCCTGTACGAGGAATCAACGCTCTAGGACACATTTCGCCATACAGAGTGCTTCGTGGCAGAACACCCTACCTGACTCACAACCGGGCCTGAGCTTCGAGACGACCGCAGGATAGAATGCAGAGCTGGCGTGCTGCGTGACACACGCACGAGCAAACTACCTCTGGGCCTTACTGCGCAGGGCAGGGAAGAGGATCACATCACGGATGGATGGGTTGTTGGTATAGAGCATTGTCATGCGATCTATGCCAAAGCCAAGCCCTCCGGTAGGTGGCATCCCATGCTCCAGGGCTCGGATCCAGTCTTCATCCATGGGATGCGCCTCTTCATCCCCATCTACCAGTTGCGCATTCTGCGACTCAAACCGCTGTCTCTGGTCCAGTGGATCATTGAGTTCGCTGAAGGCATTCCCACACTCAAGCCCAGCAACGAATATCTCAAAGCGCTCCACCCACTTTTCTTCGTTCGGCTTCTTCTTGGCCAAGGGTGAGATGTCCAGCGGATAGTCCATCACGAACGTCGGCTGGATCAAGCCCGGCTGCACGAAGGTCTCGAACAGCTCCTCGACTTGTTTCCCCCAGTTCGCCTTCAGCTCTACCTTGAGCCCACGCTCCTCGATTCGCTGCCGTAGCGCAGCCACATCGGACTCTTGGGCGATGTCGATGCCACAACCCTGCAATACGGCATCGCGCATCGTCACCCGTGCCCACGGAGGGGTCAGGTCGATCGTATGATCCTGGTACGTCACTTGCCCAGTGCCCAGCACTTGCTTTGCCGCCGAGTGCCAAAGCTCCTCAGTTAGCCGCATCATCTCGTTATAGTCCGCGTAGGCCTGGTAGACTTCGATCTGCGTGAACTCGGGATGATGCCGGGTCGACACACCCTCGTTCCGAAAGTCGTGGCCGATCTCATAGACCCTGTCCAGGCCACCAATGATCAGGCGCTTTAGATACAACTCATCCGAGATGCGCAAATAGAGATCACTGTCCAGCTCATTGTGATGGGTAACAAAAGGACGTGCTGCCGCTCCGCCATAGATCGGCTGCAATACCGGTGTCTCTACCTCTAGAAAGCCCCGCTCGTCCAAGAAACGGCGTATGGCCGAAACAAGACGGCTGCGGATCACAAAGGTGTTACGCACCTCAGCATTGGAAATCAAATCCAGGTAGCGCTGGCGATAACGCAACTCAACGTCGGTCAGCCCGTGCCATTTTTCTGGCAGGGGACGGAGAGCCTTGGCCAGCATCACCAACGATGAGACGCGCAGGGTCACTTCACCTGTACGCGTCCTGAACAATGACCCCTGCACACCGACAAAATCACCCAGGTCATAGTATGCCAGCCACTGTCTGTAACCTGCTTCCCCAACCTCATCCTGGCGCAGATAGATCTGAATTTGCCCAGTGCCGTCGCGAATGTGGGCGAAAGTTGCTTTGCCCATCACGCGCACAGAGACTAGCCGCCCCGCAACGCTCAGCAGTGGGGCTTCGGCCGATGGCGTTTCACCCTCTCCGGCCTTCTGCAGGGCCTTGGCCACGGTGTCGGTAAGCGAGAAACGCGCTGGATATGGCTCGGTNNCTCCTGAACCTTCTGCAGCCTCTGTGTGTGCTGGTCAGCAGCCTCTGACACGGTTACTCCCTCACTTCAGTTGACATCCAATATCTCAAACCGGGTCGCCCCGTTGGGAGCGTGTACAGTCACCATGTCGCCGGCATGGTGTCCGAGCAAAGAACGACCAAGCGGTGACTCGTCAGAAATGCATCCATTGAGAGGGTCAGCTTCGGCTGAGCCGACGATGCGAAAAGTCTCGGCCGAATTGCCCTGCTCCAACACGACAACAGTACTGCCGATGGAGATCGCGGTCCCGGGTCTGTGGTTTTCGATGAGCTCCACTTTCGCCAGCAGACCCTCCAGAGTCATAATGCGCCCCTCTACGAAAGCCTGCTCATTCTTGGCTTCATCATAGCCCGCGTTCTCCATGATGTCGCCGCCCTCTTTTGCGTCATGGATCTGCTGAGCTACTGCAGGACGGCGGACTGTACGCAAAAAGTCCAGTTCTGCCTGGAGCTTCTCCTTCCCCGCAACAGTCAAGTAGGTTGGCTTGTCAGACATGGACATCTACCTCGTTCAACACTCCTAGTCATAGAACCAAAAAAGCGCCTTGCGGCGCACGCGCTAATACCTACATTGTAGCGCCATCTTGTCTGATGTCAAGTTCGCGTTCCGACTCACAATAGCTGTT
>DIVN01000274.1 GCA_002435875.1 Anaerolineales bacterium UBA6131 | reverse complement strand
TCGGCAGGATAGTGAACGCCACCCGCAACTCGCGCCAGCGCAAAGGCCGATGCCAGCACATAGCAGAGGAGCCCAGCACGGCGATTCGCAAGCCAGACCGCAGTTGCCACGGAGAAGCCAACCGTCGCTGCATTGCTTGGGAATGAAGAGTCAGAAGGATAGTAGAACAGCAGGTTGACCTCACGGAAGGCAAAAGGTCTTGGCCTGTAGAACATCAGGTTGCAGGCCTTAACCACTAGGTTGGCGATGAACATGCTGGTGATTGCGAAAAGTGCACTGCGCTGGTTCTCTTCTCTCCTGGCCAGAGTGCTGCCAGTGAACCACAGGCCGAAGAGCACCAGCGCCAGGGCGGTAGGGACCAGATAGTCAGTCATCAACAGGCGTATCAAAACATCCCCTGCAGCAGAGCGCCCGGCAAGGCTGTTCAACATATCGAACGCAACCTGGTCTAGTCTCATCAGACTACAGGTGCTCCTCGAACCAGGATAGCAGGCGTTCGGTCAACACTGGGCTGCTCAGCAGGTCCGTGTGTCCCAACCCAGGCACGTCAATCGAGCTGATTGCAGCAGCCGCCAGTGGGGACACGTTTGTCGCAGATGGAGCAGGACCGTTGCCAACCTCGGTCCGCCATGCCAGTCGGTCATTCGCGCCGTATACCAGCAACAGCGAACGCGCTTCCAGCCTAGGTAGGAGATCTAAGGGGTGTAGCTCGTCCAGGACACGTGACCTCTGATGATCATAAGCCCACGACCATGCTTGCGAAAAGGACATGTCGCGCAAGAGGTCCAGGCTTGGTGCCGTACGCTCCAACACTGGCGCCAAAGCAGCCACCGCCTTCACCTTCTTGTCGCAACACGCAGACCGGATTGCCAGGCCAGCGTCCAGGTCGTAGCCCACCGCTCCCACGCCATTGGGATCGACTTCGGGCCGTTTGGTGAGCAGAGAAGTAGCAGCTGGCAGCACTGTAAGTATCTCCGGGAAGGTGTAGGCATGTCGGTCCAGGGCGACAAGCAGAGCTATCCACCCGCGTTGGACAATCTGGTCTGCCATGCGGCCGATTGACGAGCGGTCAGACCATGGTCCGCAGAGCAGGCATAACGCCGGCCCAGGAGATTCAAGACCGCCCGGGATCGAAAGGACCCCCGTTGCGGCGCCCAATGGCACGACCTGTCCATGCGTCATGGACGGTACAGCGAGCGTGTCAGATCCAGCGCGCCGCTTGATGGACACCAATGCGAGGGTGAGCACAAGCGCGCCTCCGGCGCTGACCGCGTACAGCAGCGACAGCTCCGCGCCGGCTGGACCAGGGGTAAGAATGCGCCACCACTGGCTCGCAAAGAACGCCCACGTGCTGGTCGCGATCAGAGCAGCACCAAGAACATACCCCCACATACGATGCCTGGCCCGGTCAAACAGCGCAAGGCCGGCCATACGCTCGTGGGCAGCAACGATCTGCAGCACTCCCAGAGACGACAAGAACGAAAAGAGGATGTACCCAACGGCCAATTCAGTGTATACAAAGTAGAGCAAGCTTGGCATCCCTCAAGGCGTTGACGGAGTTGTGGGGGCGCTGCGTCCGTAGTGCTGCTCCATGGCAACAACTGGACTTCGGCGCATAGCGCCCCACTGTTCGCAGCGGTTCTCGATAAGGTTGATCTAGTTCCAGGTCTTTAGATAGGCAGGGATATCAATGGCCTCGCGCGGCCCTACACGGATCTCCCATCCAGGCAGTTCTTCCTCAAGTTCTCCAGACAGCGTGGCAACCAGGCCAGGGATAACGATCTTCTTGTGGCTTATCTTGTCAGCCACACCGTATTGTTTGACCGACTTGGCGATCTTCTCGGCATCGAACTTCCCGGCGGCCCAACCAGTCAGTACCGACATGCCCTCCGAGTCGACGATCAGCAACCATGTGGGTCGCCCGCTGCCTTCCACCTCGCCTGCGACGCTAAAGTAGGTAAGCGAGAAGTTGGTTGTAACCAACAAGGGTGAATCCGCCGTCGGGCCTGAGAGCTCGTACAAACCTGGGCTAACCTGAATGGGCTTCTGCGGATCGGTATAGATGTTCTGGCGCAGGGTCAGGAGTGGATAGACCGTTGCAGGATCAAAGTGATCCAGGACGACGACTCCTGCATACTTGGCAATGTACTGCGCAGCGACCATGGCCTCTTCTGCCTTGGAGCTTGCACCTTCTCCAGCGAAAGCAATGATTGGGTAGCCAAGTGGGCGGAAGTTGCTCTTGAGCGCGAGCCGCCGGATTTGGGTCATCGCGACGAGGCTGTCATGAGGGTCGCGAGCACCAGGATCCAAGACAAGATCTTCCACACCAGCGTCTTTTACTGCCTGAGCAAGCTCGGCCAGACCCTGCAAGCCGTCACTGGCTCGTACGGCAAGAGGGGAATGATGCTTGGCAGCCAAAGCGGCCATTTCTGTAGCATTCTGCGGTGTGGCCGCATAGATCAGTGGCGCAGCATCGGGAATCTTCTGCAATGCCGCTGCGATGGCTGATACGCGGTCCGAGATGAGTATGAGTGGTGACTTGGTCTTGGCGTGCGCGGTTGCAGCACAGTTGGCAAACGTTTGGTCCTCACCGGAGGCGTTTTCAATTGCCAGTCCGGTAACCCGCATGGATATGCCCACGCGTTCAAGCTCATAGGCCGCAATCTGCTCTGCCATTGCGGCGAACTCTGCGGCAGGAAGGGTGTCTTTCACACGGATGAACAGGCCCGGCTGGTGGAAAAAGGTCTTGTCGTGTCGGAAAAGCACCGTCTCATTGCCGACCTCAAGCTTCCTGTCCCCGCTGCCGATGGTCACCAATCTGATCGGTGGAGCAGAGGCTGCGGCCAGTTTGTCCTTTGCCTCTGCGGAGACGTAGGGACACGCAGACAGCTCAGCCTGTTTCTGAGCCAGTTTCATGGCGAATGCGAGACAGGTCGGAAAGCCGCACTCCTTGCAGTTCGTTTTGGGCAGCAGTTTGTAGATGTCAAGACCGCTCAATGCCATTGTTCAGCTCCTTGTCTTTAGTCCGCCATAGGCGTGCTCGCGGTTGTTGGCCAGGCACGCTGTGCCCGCTAGTGCCCGAAAAGTGCGGCAACGGTCTGCTTTACCAGCGTGACGTTCTCGGGGTGCCGAAGTACGAGGATATCCGCTCCCGAGTGCAGCAGTGCGCAAGCGGTAAGAGCCTCCCAACGTTTGCCTCGCTCGGCCCAGTCACCCCAGGCCTGCGGTACGCCTTGATTGACCTTGCTCTCTTTGGCACGCCAGGCTTCCTCACCGATCGTGCAGATCATGGGCTGCTGAACCATGCTGTCGCCACCCAAAGCGGCCAGCCGTAGGCGTTCCATAACGGAGTAGCAGTACTCAATCCCATAGCCCAAGGCACCGGTTGTCGGATCAAGCAACACACGGCCCAAGTCGAGTCGCATATCGCTGATCAGGATGTTGAGCTGCTTCGCTAGGTTGACGTCTATGGGGCTCTTGCCAATAACCAGCTGGCTGTTGGCCAGCGCTGCGGCGACAATAGTGCGGTAGTTCTTGTCCTCGCAGTTTCCAAGAGCGATGCGCTCACCTTTGGCAGCCTCTGCTGCCGCCACAAGCACCAGGTTGTCTTTCTCGGCCTGTCCTGGTCCATAGACAATCACAGGAATACCAGTTGCAGCGAGAACTGCCTTGACGGTTGAGGCGGCGTGGTCCGCGCCCGTGTTGTCTAGCTCTGGGTGCGCACTCTGCAACTTGAGAGCAATCAAGTCGGCGCCAACCTCTTCGGCCTTTTTCGCCCAACTTGCTGGATCCTTGAGTACGTCTCCCCATACGTCGAGCAAGATAGGCGACCAATCGGCCGGGTAGCGATCCTGCACCTCGATTGCCACGACGGGCGGATTGGGCATCGCGCCCTCAAAGGTCAGGAAAGGTAGGGTGCTTTCCCCACCAATCTTGACAACCCGGGTTCTGGTCCCGCCTTCAGCAGCGGTAGCACCCAGAGTAATCTCCCGGATGGTGCCCGTCCATTTCTCCTTTGGCACGTCGATCGAAATGGGCATTGAGCCTTGCCTCCTTCCGCGATGATTGAGCTAGCTAGAGAGCGTCCCTGGCCTCGGCATGGACCTCGGGCTACCAGAACCAGGGCTGATCACGCATGTCACGGATGACATCGGTTGTAGAGATAACCCCGATCGGCAGCTCACCATGTGGGCCGGCCTCGGTTACCAAGATGCGGCGGATGTTGTGCTTGAGCATCAGAGCAACGGCCTCGTGCACCGGCGCGTCGGCGGCGATCGTGATGACCTTGGCTGTCATTACGTCTGCCGCCGTGACCATAAGCAAGTTGTGTCCATAGCGACGCAATAGGTCCATGTGCGACATGATCCCCGCTACAGTGCCATCGTCATTGACGACAACAAGCGCATGCACGTCGGTATCTGTGATGATGCGCACCACTTCTTTGAGCAGGGTATGGGTGCGGCAGGTGATGACACCATAATGCATGACGTCTTCGACCTTTTTCTCGTAGCTCTCACTTGTGCTCGTCATGGCTGTGTTGTCCTCTCTGTCGGCACGTAGCGCGCCCGGCCAAGCTCGAATTGCGGTCCGCGCTTGACAACATGTGCCGCCGGAACGCACTTGATGTTGGCTCCGGCTGGCACAAACGGCAGCGCTCAGACACGTAATCATACCGCCACGGAAGCGTAGCGCCAAGTGCCGTGCCTGGTCGAACAGGCAGTAAGACGGGGGCGTCCCGTCCACCGTTGGCAGATGGGCGCCCGGCCGGATACTGTGTATCCGCAGATGCCAATCAGAACAAAGGTGGCATCGCGAGGGCAGGATGCCCTTTTTCCTCCAGATACGGCAGCAGTCCTTCCACGTCGGTCGCGTTGCGCTCATCCGCAATCTTGTCGATCAAGCCCGGGTCGCCTTCGCGCTCAGCTACCGCGTCTAGCTCCTCCTTCATGCTTTCCTTCAGGAACGAGGACATCCAGACCACCCGTTTGAACCCACCATCAGCAGACAGGTATTTCTTGCTCAGCAAGTAGTACTTGCCATGGCCCATCACCCCAGGTGTCTGCAGGCCGCCCCCTGCCACGCCAGCCAGGGTGGAGAAGGTCATGCCCGCCGGTGTCATGCTGGGGTCTTCACGTGAGACTACCATCACTCCATTTGCTTCGGGAATGACCATAGCGATGCACTCAAAGCACCCGCAGGCCGTCATGGGATTGACCATGATGGAATACATGGACACATCCTGCACGGCCTGGTGCGAAGCGGTCCTTACAAACTCGTTTACCCCAGTATAGGTGCCCAGACTAGCGTCCTCGCAGGCACCCTTCTTGATGGGCTGATTGGGACCCGTCGGGTTGATCTGGTGAGAGGCCTTGCAGTCAAGCCAGTTGTAGGCCCCACACAGGCCCAGCCGCTCTGGCGACACCACGCAGACGTGATTTGGAGCAAAGCTCTGGCACAGAGTGCAGCTGTAGAACTCCTCAACTGAGGTGTCTGTCATGTCCGCCAACCGTCTGTTGCGCTTCTCGTAGGCGGCACGTGCTTTGGCCAGCCACGCCTCCATCTGGGCCTTGTCCGTGTATATAGTGACCTGAACCTTGTCCACGATCGCTCCAAAGTCTGCATGGAAGCGGGCGTGCAGGATCTTGCCAAAGTGCTCCAATCCAAAGCCCTTTTCCGCAGCGGCCTTGCTCACCCGAATCCAGGTAATGTCGCGCTGGCCAATGTGCTGGATGCCAGATGCTCCATTGATAAAGTAATGGATCTGCCGCTCAAGTACAGGCTCAAAGTCCTCCTGCATCTTGCGTCCGGCGACCTCGACTACGATGCCCATATCCATGGCACCTTCGACGGGAGCGGTGTCGAAACCGGGCCCTACAATGGTGATCTTGCCATCTTCCACCGAGTCATAGTCAGCCATGTGCAGATACTCGAAACAGCGGCTATTCTTGCCGCCGAACTCGATACGCATATCAGCCTTGCGGACGCGCTCGCCCTCAAACGCGGAGCCATAGGGCACGGGGATCGGTACTTCGGTAATCTTGATCTTGACACCGCGTACCTCGAGCCCGCGCTGTACTAGCTTTGTGGCTCGCTCCAGATCATCTTTGCCTTCGATATCGTCAAACGGCATGCTGATCACGTGCTCATAGGAGGTCACGCCAGTCGGCAGAATCTGGGGGATGACTGTATCGGCGACCGTTGGGAAACCGTAGTTGATGGCACCTGCGGCCGCCGCATACTTGAGATCGTCTACCTCGCCCAAAGCCAGCACAAAGGCGAATACTCGTGCTTTGTTATAGACTAGGTTCTCACGTGCCTGGCCGGGCTTCAGGCCGCCGAACGTCAAACCGCTGCGTGTGGCAAAACCGATGGGGTAGATGGCCGAGAGGGTATCTGTGCCAAAGGGGATGATGTAGGTGTCGTAGCCCATCTCGACGCCTTCTTCCATCAACTGGTGGATGATACTGCGCCCATTGACATTGCCGCACAGGAATACCAGAATGCTGCGCTGCTGCAGCTCACGCACGATTTGGACAGCGACCTCGTTGCTCTTGGCACAGCCTACGATCGCACAGAAGCCTGGCATGCGGCCGTCAACCAGCTGGATGCCCCAACTGCGCAGCTGGATATCGTCGATCGGGCCATTGAGGCGCTTGCCTGACGTTGCCTGCGCATCGGGGGAGGTGAAACTGCTGGTCGGCATATAGCTTCCGTCCCAGATGATCTTCTGCGGCTCGGTGCCGTAGGCAAAGCGGATGGCCTCGATGGTCTCAGCCGAAATGAGGGTTGAGACGCCACAATCGAGCGTTTCACCCAGGTACGGTAGCCACACTTTCTCGCCTGGTACTGGATGCAGCAGCGACCTGGCATCCTCCAAGGCTTGGGCCAGGTCGCCCAGCTTGGAAACCTGCCGCCCTGTCAGCCCCAGGATCACCGGGAGGTAGTACGCCGTGTTCGGAAAGGCCACCTCCTTGTCTGCACCCATCTCTGCAATTGCTTTTTTCAGCATCTGATCTGCTTCGACATAGATCTGATTGGCGCCACGAATGGCACGGGTCGCAACGTATCTCGACATAGGTGCTCTCCTTTTCCTCCAGGCGTTGTGCCGAGCCTCCCCTGCCACGGCAGGGGAGGCCTTGACTGTGGTTTATCCTACCTTGGCGCTGTACAGGTTGAACGTTTCCTCATCCTTGTGGTCCAGCACCTTAATCATCGTAGAGTCTCCGCTGGCACCAAAGCGCTTGGGGTCGTATACGGGCAAGCCCAGGGCGGCTCGCTTGGCGTCGATATGCTTCAAAGCCTTGTCCACCTGCTCACCTCGATCTACGATGAATTCGAGCTTGCCGCCGAGCCGCTCCTCCAGGGTTTCGCTCAGGAAACGGACGCAGTTCTTGCCGCCCTCGATGGGCGAACGTCCACCCATGATTGTGTATACCCCCGATCCTGCAAAGTACGAGCCAATCGAGATGGCCTTCTCGCTCATCCACTCGGGGGCAAATCCAGCCCCGGGCAAGTCGGAGATGTCATCGCCTAGCCCACCTTCGGTGGCCATCTGGCTGAGGACAGTCAGGATGCGGGTGTTGTCGACGCAACTGCCGAGGTGCAGAGCAGGGGGTATGCCGACGGTCTCGCAGATCTCGCGCAGTCCTGGTCCGGCGAACTTGGCACCTTCGGGCGAAAGCAGGTTAAACTTGCCACACGCCTGTGCGCTGCAGCCGGTCATCACTACCAATACGTCGTTCTTGATTAGCTCTTTCACGATCTCCACATGTGATTCGTCCTGACAGTCGTTCACATTGTTGCAGCCTACCACCCCAGCAGCACCGCGCAGCCGACCAGAGATGATCGCGTCATTCAGCGGGCGGAAAGAGCCACGGTACATGCCACCCAGTGCATAGTTGATGTACTCGTGCGAAAAGCCGGCCACCATGTCGCAGGTTTCGTTGGGGATGAACACGCGGCGGCGGTTGGGGAAGGCGTCGACACCCATCTTGACGATCTGCTTTGCGATCTCGAGCGCATGCTCTTCCTCAAACTCGACATGGGTTACGCCCTCTATGTGCACTTTGGGGGAGGTGGTAATCAGTTTGGTGTGGTACCTGTCCGACAAGGGGCCCAGCGCCTGCATAATGCACTGGATATCGACCACCATCGCATCCACGGCCCCTGTAGTGATTGCCAGCTCCTGGCTCAAGAAGTTGCCAATGGTGGCGACGCCCTGGCGCATCAGGGTCTCGTTGGCGGTGCAACACAGGCCGGTGAGATTGATGCCCGTGGCTCCTTTGGTCTTGGCGTAGGCGATCAGCTCAGGGTCATTCACGGCTACCAGGATCATCTCCGAGAGCGTTGGCTCGTGACCGTGCACAACGATGTTGACTTGATCGGTCGACAGAGCTCCCATGTTGGCTTTGGCCTTCAGGGGCACCGGTGAGCCAAAGAGGATGTCGGTGATGTCCGTCGAGAACATCGATCCGCCCCAGCCGTCGGCCAGTGCGGTGCGAATGCTGGCCGTCAGGATGCTTTCGAACCACTGGTCATTTCCGACGTGAGTACGGTGCAGCAGCTCCACTACTTCTCTGTCGATGCCCCGCGGCGAGACCCCGAACTTGCGCCACAATTCCTGCCGCTTCTTGGGTGCCCGACTGACATAGGTGAGTTCGCCGGTCTGTTGGCCGAATTCTGCCAACGCCCTGCTCGCCACGTCCTTGGCAATGTCCTTAACCTCGCGGTCTTTGGTGGGGATACTCAGCAGGGTGGCCACCTCCAGCAGCTTGCGTGGGTCCTTGATGGTATAATCAGGAGCGTGACCCTCTGCTGCTGCCAGCAAAGTCAGCGCCATACCGCGGCCATGGTCAGAGTGGGCAGAGGCCCCAACCGCACACATCCGCGCAAAGTGCCGTGCGACAATGGTATCTGCGTTGGCGCCACAGACGCCAAGCTGCGCCCCCTCGCCGAACGGGTCAATCCGGCAGGGCCCCTGGTTGCAGTTGCGACAACAGAGACCCAACTGGCCAAAACCACACTGTGGCTGTTGGGCCTCCCAACGATCCCAGGCTAACTGCACGCCGTCTTCTCGCGCGATCCTAAGCAGTTGTTCGACCGCCGGATCACAGGTCCTTTTTTGGGGTTCAGTCATCGAGAGCCTCCTCTTCTTTGCATTTGGGGCACTTGCTGGAGCGAAGCTCGCGTGCCAATGACGGACTCTTTTCCAAACATCTCACGCCNNCGAGGTGTTCCAGCTCCACCTCTGGGGCAAATGGTCTTCCGCATTGCTGACACAATTGCTGCGGGAGCTCAGTCTTCCACTCGACCAGACGGCGCATGTTCAGCACATCTTGGATGTCAATCGCGCCGGTCGGGCAGACGAAAGCGCAGGCGCCACAACCAATGCAGGCATCTGAACGCTCAAGATAGGGGGTCATGACCTGGCGCTCCGGCCCGCGTCCCACGAAACTAATCGCGCTTACGCCGATGACCTCTTCACATACCCGCACGCACAGCCCGCACAAGATGCAGTCCTCATTAGGATCCCTAGGAGCAAAGCGTGAGCTCTCGATGCCCAGCTCCCGCGCTAGGTCCTGAACGAGTGGCACGTTTGGGCAGCGGGCAAGCAGCAGCTCGGCGATCATGCGCCGGTTCTTCAGTACTCGAGGCGTATGCGTCTCGATGTGTTCTCCATCCTGGCGCAGCGGGTAGTTGCATGAGGTGACCAGGCGCGTGTGAGCTCCATGTTTCACCTCAACAAGGCACATTCGGCATGCACCGTACGAAGCCAGGGCCGGGTGATAGCACAGAGTAGGTATGGGGATGCCTGCTGTTCGCGCGGCCTCAAGGGCGATCGTGTCTCGTTGCACGCGCAGTTCACGGCCATCGATGAACACGGTGAGCTGTGGGTTTTCCATCAGCGTACTCCTATGGCTTCGAATCTGCACACGTCTGCACAAATGCCGCACCTGATGCACTTGCTCGCATCGATCGTGTGGACCTGCTTCCGCTCGCCCGCGATGGCCTCTTCAGGGCAGTTCTTGCGACAGACCCCGCAGCCCGTACAGTTCTCCTCGATTACATAGTATTGGATCAGGGCCCGGCACACGCCTGCAGGGCACTTTTTGTCACGAATGTGAGCGTCATACTCCTCACGGAAGTAGCGCAATGTGCTAAGCACCGGATTGGCTGCGGTCTTGCCCAATTGGCACAGCGAAGCGTCTTGCATACACTCGGCTAGTTCTTCCAGTAGTTCGATATCGCCCTCTTCGCCTTTTCCTGCGCAGATCCGGTTGAGGATCTGCAGCATGCGTTCGCAGCCCTCACGGCATGGGCTGCATTTGCCGCAGGATTCCTCCCGCGTGAACTCCAGGAAGTATCGTGCTGTGTCCACCATGCAGGTATGATCGTCCATTACGATCATGCCACCCGAGCCCATCATCGAGCCCGCCTGGGTCAGGGCTTCATAGTCCACAGGCAAGTCCAGCAGTTGTTCCGGTAGACATCCACCGGAAGGCCCGCCGGTTTGGACGGCCTTGAACTTCCTGCCCCCGGGGATGCCGCCGCCGATGTCGTAGA
>DIVN01000276.1 GCA_002435875.1 Anaerolineales bacterium UBA6131 | reverse complement strand
TATGATCTGTCCAGCGGGCTGCCCGTTCAGGGGATGCAGGTAGTGCCGATAGATGTCAACGGCAACGGCAAGGTTGATCCGGAAGAGGACGTCAGCAACAAGGAGAAAGCGATCCGGGCCATCCAAGCAGGGGTATACCCCTCTCCGCCAGCCCGTGACTTGAACCTTGTGACGCGCGATCAGTTCGACGGCCTTACCCGAGAGTTCGTGCGCTGGATCCTGACCGATGGGCAGGCCTATCTGGGCGAGGTGGGGTATATCGCGCCTACAGAGTCACTGCGTGAGCAGGCTCTACAGATGATTGGTCAGTAGTGCTTGAACTGGCGAGGCGTAAGGTGGGCAGAGCATGGGGTGAGATGGGCACACGCGTGATACACTCACTGCGTGCAAGATCGCGGCAGGACCGGGTTGTGGCCTGGGTTCTGCGGATTGCACTGGCATCCGTGAACGTGTTGACGGTGCTCATTGCTGTTGGTCTGTTGCTCAAGTCCATGCCCATCCTGCGCACGCAGAGCCTGGGCAAGCTGTTGCTGTCCTCAACCTGGAAACCTTTACAGAGTCAGTTTGGCCTGTTGCCCTTTCTCAGCGGTACGATCGCCACCACGGTGTTGGCCATGTTGCTTGCAGTGCCGGTCTGCCTGCTCAGCGCGGTCTATTTGGCCGAGTACGCACGCAGCCGCGTGCGCAATTGGATCGCCCCAGTCATCGACCTGCTTGCGGGCATCCCTTCGGTTGTTTACGGGCTTTGGGGCGTGCTGGTCATTGTGCCGGCCGTACGTGTGCTGGGCAAAGCGTTGGGCTATTCCACCACAGGCTACAGCCTGCTGGCGGGCGCGACGATCCTCGGCATCATGGTGGCGCCGATCATCATATCCATCTGCACTGAGGTACTGCGCGCCGTTCCGACAGAGGCGCGCGAGACCGCCTTGGCGCTCGGTCTAACCCGCTGGGAAGTGACCCGACACGTGGTCTTGTGCTCTAGCCGGCGAGGAATTCTGGCGGCTGTCGTGCTGGGCTTTGCCCGCGCAGCAGGCGAAACCATGGCTGTGCTAATGGTGGTGGGGAACGTGCCGCGTGTGCCGTCGTCGTTGTTTGCGCCAGCGTACCCACTGCCAGCGTTGATCGCCAACAACTATGGCGAAATGATGTCCATCCCCATGTACGACTCGGCCTTGATGATGGCGGCTTTTGTATTGCTGGTGGTGGTGGCCCTGTTCAACCTTGCCGCCCGTCTTGCACTATTGCGCTTTGCGAGAGACGAGCAATGAACAAACGACGCCAGCTCGAAGAACGCTTCTTTCGCCTCTGCATGGTGCTCTCGCTAATCCTCGTGCTGAGTGTCCTGGTAGCCATCTTGTTGACCGTGTTCGTCAAGGGTGCACCGGCATTGAACCTGGCGATGATCACGCAGACACCCAAGGGCGGCTACTACCTGGGCAAGGAGGGCGGGATTGCCAACGCCATCGTCGGCTCTCTGTGCCTAGCGGGCGGCGCGACCCTACTTTCTCTGCTGGCGGGCCTGCCGCTGGCATTTGCCCTGCAGCGCGAGTACAGCAAACGTCGCACCGCGGGCGTCACACGGTTGGTGCTGGACGTGCTTTGGGGAGTACCCTCCATTGTCTACGGCGCCTTTGGCTTTGTGATCATGCAGTACCTGGGAGTGCGCGCGTCGATGCTGGGGGGCATCCTGACGCTAACTCTGGTGATTCTGCCGTTTATGGTCCGCGCTATGGATGAGGTCATTCGCATGGTTCCACTGGAGCTCAAGGAGATCTCCTACGCCGCTGGGGCCACCGTATGGGAGACCAGCCTGGCCGTAGTCCTGCGCCAGGCGCTGCCAGGGATCGTCACGGCAGTGATCCTGTCCTTTGGCCGAGGCATCGGAGACGCCGCGGCGATTCTATTCACCGCGGGTTACACCGACTACCTCCCCAGATCGGTGATGGACCCAGTTGCTTCTCTACCACTGGCCATCTTCTTCCAGATAGCTACGCCGATTCCCGAAGTACAGCAGCGCGCCTACGCGGCCGCCCTCCTGCTGCTCATCATCGTGCTCGTCGTTAGCCTCGGCTCGCGCGTGCTGGGCCAGCGTCTGGCGCGCAACATCTTGCATTAGGAGCTCACGCCATGCCGCATATTCGCCTGCGCGACCTGGAGATCAGATACGGCAAGAACACTGCGTTGCGCGGGATCAACGTGGACATCCCCGATGGACAGCTGACTGCCATCATCGGGCCCTCGGGCTGCGGCAAGACCACGCTGTTGAAGAGCATCAACCGCTTGCTCGATCTCTACGAAGAGGTGCAGGTACGGGGAGAAGTACAGATCGACGGTGCGAACATCTATGACCCAAAAGCCGACGTGCTGGAGCTGCGCAAGAAGGTCGGCTTCATGCCGCAGCGACCGTTTCCTTTGCCGATGTCGATTTATGACAACATTGCGTTTGGGCCACGGATGCACGGGATCACAGGAGAGCAGATCCGTGTGCGTATCCAACAGCTCAAGAGCCAACATCTGGTAGAGGCGGTGGTTGGGCCGGCAATGTCCGGCGCCGCCCCTGGATCGCCGATGGACTTGCTCGTGGAACACTACCTGCGTTTGGCAGGGCTTTGGGATGAGGTGCGGGACAGGCTGCGTGAGCCTGCCGCCAAGCTTTCGGTTGGACAGCAGCAGCGACTGGCACTTGCTCGCGCCCTGGCCGTGGAACCCGACGTAATCCTGGCTGACGAGCCCACGTCCGCCCTCGATCCCATCTCGGCTAAGCTGATCGAAAAGCAGTTCCGGTTGTTGAAGGCGACCTACACGATTGTTGTCGTCACTCACGTGCTGCGCCAGGCCCGGCGCATCGCGGATTATGTCATGTTTATGTACCTAGGCGAGCTCATCGAGCATGGGCCTGCCCAGCAGGTGCTCACCGCGCCACGCGACGAGCGCACAAAGGCCTATGTATCGGGAGAAATCAGCTAGAACCGAGCCGCAGCCGCGCGCCACAGCCCACGCTACCCGCGCTGCAGAGGCAAAGCGATAGCGGCGGCGCTCAGTATCTGGTGGCTGCCTGTTACGGGTCTGAGGGAGTGCTGAAGATCGAGTCCCCACTGGTGCTGGCAAAACGGTCCTGGAGTGTCTTGGCGCCCGATGCTACTGTCCGGGCGAATCTTGAGCGCTACCTTCAAGCCGCGGGCTACATTCAAGAACCCGGGCAGCACCTGGTCTACAGACGAGGCACCCTGTTGGGGTCGTTGACCAGTGACTCGCCGCGCAGCTGGTCCGTCTCTTTGCTGCTGGAAGTGCACCAGACAGAGCCAGAGCAGTGCGGAGTTGACCTGCTGCTGCAGGCAGATGAGGCCGACCGGCGCCCAGGGCCAGCGGAGCGAGCCTTCTTCGATGCTGAGATTGCAGGGTTGATGCGCGCCTCGCGCACGGGCGAGGTCGAGCTGAAGGACGCAACAAGGGCTGAGCGCTCGGCGAAATTTGCGAGTGTACGCAAGTCGTGGCTGCGCTGGCTGATCGTCGTAAGCACATCCGTACTTTGCGCGGTGTTGGTGAGCGCAGTGACTGGCGATCGTACCATGCGCTGGCTTGGCTTGGCCGCCGGCTTTATCGTAGGGGGTCTGGTTGCTCAGCGCTTAGTTTCCGATGGGTGACTCGGGTGCACCAGTAGGCCACTCAGGCGCCAGCGTTGGCTGCGGCAGCTCAGAAGCCGCCGGCCGCACGCGACGTCAAACCGGTCAGTGCCTCATAGCACAAAGAGCAAGAGGCGCAGCACCTCGAAGTACTCGTCGCAGTCGAAGGCAATCGTAGTAGGCTCCACTTGCCGTGCGCCCGGGAAAAACCCACCTACATACGCCTGGGAGTGATCGCGATACTTGATCTCCACGGTGAAGTGACCTGGCAACGGGACCTGGCAGGCACGGAGATCGCCGCGCAGCGCGCTGAACACGCCATCCTTGATGCGCGTCGTGGCCGTGGCCGGATGGATGTTGACTGTGGAGGCGCCTACCCCCTGCTTCACGGCGACGGTGGTGATGTGTGAATTGAGCTGCTTGACATCGTCGCACAAACCCTGATCACCAGAGACCAAAGCGACCGGCACATGCTGCGTGGCCGCAGCATAGGAATTGATCAAGAACTCCGATGAAGGCTGGCCATTGATCAGGAGGTGCACGATGCCGCCGCTCATAGTGTGCGAGAGCGGATTGCCAGCCGCGCTGGCCCGTGAGTGGTAGCCGATCATCACCGCTGCATCGAATGTCGCGTCCAGCTCCTGCATCATCATCATCGGGTGTCGGCTCCAACCGCGCACGAGACGCACTCCCTCGGGCAGCTTGGAGGCCATGATGTTGCGACCGGTATCATGAGCGTCCTTGACCCAGACCTCCTTGGCACCGGCCTGCAGCGCGCCCTCGCAAGCCGCAGCAACTTCCGCGGTCATCTGTTCGCGTGCCCAACGGCTCTCTTCCTTGCTCAAGGTGGCCTCGTCAAAGTGCGTGACGCCGCACACACCCTCGATGTCCGCGCTGATGTATACTTTCATGGTGACCTCCCTCGTGGTGGGCAGAAACCTTTGTAGGATGATAGCGCAAGCAACGCATCTCTCCAACTGCCCGTTCGCACAAGACAGCGACCGCACGCAGGGGCCTGCTGGCGACGAGAACGCGGCCCTGGTCAGCGCTCTGGGCACGCGTCCCATCTGACCTCGGCCGACAATCGCCCTGAGCCCCACTAGTGGTTTGCGGCAGAGGGGCGAGGTGGTTACAGTGTGTGGTTGGCTAGGTCGACCACATCGAGCACTGTGGTCTGGGTCGTGAGGAGGAGAGCAATGGGAACGACCAGAGCAACCAGTGCGGGGGTGTCTGAATCAGCGAGAGAGAGCC
>DIVN01000047.1 GCA_002435875.1 Anaerolineales bacterium UBA6131 | reverse complement strand
TGCCGCAGGCCATCGCCTCCAGCACGGGCAAGCCAAACCCTTCGTAGAACGATGCCAGCACCAACGCGCGAGCGCCCGTAATCAACGCCGGCAGGTCGGGGTCTGGCACGTAGCCGGCCATCAGCACGGCCTGGGGGTCTTCGAGCTTTTCCAGATTGAGGAAAAAGTCCTGGTACAACCAGCCAGTGCCGCCGACGATGACCAGGCTGACCTTGCGATGCTTCTTGCGCAGCATTTGCAGCGTCTCAACCACACGGTTGAGGTTCTTGCGTGGCTCGATCGTCCCCAGCGTGAGCATGTACTCTTCTGGCAACCCATACTTGCCGCGTACTTCCTCCACCGCTGCGTCGGGGGCTGGCTTGAAGCGCGGCGAGGCGGCCTCGTAGATCACCGTGATCTTGTCCTGCGGAACCCCATAGACCCTGCGCAGATCCTGCTTGGTTGATTCTGACGGGGTGATCAGCGCATCCGCCCGGCGCACATAGATCGGCATGGCCGCGTTCAGGTACCAGTAGTTGAGCCGACGGTGGTACGTTGGGAAGAGGTTGTAGATGAGATCGTGCACGGTCAGCACCGTGGGCATGCTGCGCAGCGGCGGCAGAAGGTGCTCCGTGGCATGGAACAGCTCGGCATCCGGCAGCAAGCGATCAAACGGCATCCCGAGGCGCTGTGCGAGTAGAACCGCCATCCGCCAGGGCTTGTAGCTACAGGGCACGGTGTGCCTGGGCAGGTGTGCCAGGTCGGGCAAGGGCATGGCACCGCGGTCCCCATTGTAGAACAGGCCAAACTGGCGCTCGTCGCCATAGTTGCCAACGAGTGTGCGCATGAGCGTCGAAGCGTAGCGGGCGATGCCCGCTTGCTGGTGCACCGCTGCGGATACATCTACATAGAGAGCCATGTTTGCTCCTGTCGAACATGCCTGCCAGGATGCCCGGATGCAGCCACCCACTAACAAGACGTGCATCGCTAGCTATAGTTGCGCCAGGCGACCGAGACACCAGCGATTGTACTCACATCTGTCCCTGCAGGCCAACCAGGAGCAGGCAGTGGCATTTGTTCACCTTGCGTACACCATTCAGACACCATTCTGAAACAATTCGGAGTGTCATTATCTGGATTTGACAGATTTGACAGACTGTGATACCGTAGGATTACGGAGGAGTAGCGGGCCTCAGTTTGGCACGCCGCCTTGGCGTCACCAGGCACTGTAGTGCGGGAGAAGATGGTGAGGCCATCATGATGCGGCGCGTGGCGACACGCTGTCGCGGACCTTGTGCTGGGCGATGCTGCCCTGACGGAACTGAAGAATGTACGCACTGGAGGGCACCGATGACAGAGACGTACCTTCGATCGATCGTATCAGGCAACAGAATGGCTAGGGTGGCTCGAACGACCCTGTTGATCCTCTGCATCTGGGCCCTCGTGGTATCCCCGGTGCTGGGCGAGAATCCGGCACCAGTGCAGACCTTCTACGTATCGCTGCCGGAAGAGGATGCGTTGGTCGCGCTGACGACGATCAATGCGGCGGCGAATACTCCGATGTACACCTACTTCTCCATTGCCGTTGCTTTGGATGGCACGTATGTCTACTACGACCAGTGGGAAGACGGCTACGCGTCAGACATCGCCAACCCCTCCGGTACAGAGATATACAGTGCCACCAACCTGGATGGTGTGCAGATTTGGGGCAATGGTGAAGCCGATGATGGCTGTGCGCCGAACATCAACGGCGTGACCTTCACTTGTACGGACGAAGCCGATGTGCTCTACGCTGGCAACGTCATCATTCCCTACAACGCCGTCGAATTGCCGGACACGAACTATGATGTTCTCGATCGTTTTTCCACCGTGTCCTACAGCAACAACGATGGGACGGGGAGCTGGTCCGGACCCTGGGTCGAGGGTGAATTGCTCGCGAACTATCGCGACGAATTCGGCACGGCGGCGTACAACAACTCCAACGGCAGCGTCAGCTGGACGAGCTCGCCCTGGGCCGAGCAGAACGACGGGACCACCAGTCCGACCGCCGGAACCATCTACATTACGAACGGGACCCTGCGATTTCGTGAGTACTCCGTCGCGAACGACGCGGTCAGGCGGGCTGCCAACCTGACTGGCTGGTCGAACGCTACCTTGAGCTTCACGCTCAACGGCACTGGGATTGATGGCACAGACGATGCCATCAAGGTTCAGGTCTCTGGCAATGGCGGCAGCACTTGGACGGATCTGCAAACCTTCAGTGCCGACCCCAACGGAGCAACATATAGCTACAACATCTCAGCCTACATTGCCTCGAACACGACGGTGCGCTTCATCATGATGGGCGGTCTGGAGGCAGATTACCTAGATGGAGAGACCTGGGACATTGACGATGTGGACATCCGTACCCCGCTTGCTTCAGACCCTGCCTCAGGTGCCATCCAGGTGACGGGCGGGCAGCTGCGCTTCACGGCGGCACCAGCGACTACCGCCATTGACCGCGAGGTCAGCCTGCCGCCCAACGACAACTGCGCCCAGCTCAGTTTCACCTTGGGCTACACCGGGGTCGAGCTTGACGGATCGGACGAGTTCCGTGTGCGGATTTCCAGTGATGGCGGCTCAAGCTGGACGACTCGCGCGACCTTTGGCAACGGCACTCCTGCGGCCAGCCAGAGTTTTGCCATCGCCGACAATGCCTCTGCCAGCACCATGGTCCGCTTCGAGGCCGTTGATGCGCTGGAGGCTGGCGAGTACTGGAGCGTGGATGACGTGCAGATCGTATGGGGCTGTGCGCGCGACTCTGCGGAAGTCTACTTTGATGCGCGGGACAAGGTCGCCGCCAGCGGCTCGATTGCCATGGCGCGTGCCGTTTGGGCGAGTGGCTCCGGCACTCTGAACGCCTTTGGACACGAGATGTATGCCACGTCAGAGTGGGGTACGGCCTATGAGGCACCCGTAGGTACCGACACGGCCAACGCGGGTGCGATGTTCCAGTACAGCGCGTTGTCGGTTATGGCCTCACAGAATGGCACCCAGGTGCAGATTGACGCAGATGCTGACGACACATACGAGACAACCATCACCTTGAACGAGGGCGAGAGCTACCTGGCCGAGTACACTTTGCAGGGTGCGCGTGTGCTGGCCGACAAGCCGGTGCAGGTGCTGCTGGTGACCGGGGATATCGGTAGCAACTATGCTTCGCGCGACATGAACCTGCTGCCTGTCAGCTCGTACAGCAGCTCCTATTGGAGTCCCGTTGGCGTGAACACCGACAACTGGCCGTCCAGCACAGCGGGGCCTGTGCGGCTTTTCCTGTACAATCCGAGCAGCAACGGTGACATCTACATTACCTGTGAGCGGCTCTCTCCTGCGCTTACCACGGTTACTCAGGCGGCGGGCACAGGTGATGTGGTCACGGTGGACCTCTACGACAACTCCGGCGCGCACTGCTATGCTTCGGACGTCAACGGCGTCGCCACTGGCGACCCGATTTTCGGCGTAGGCACGGTCGACAGCCTTGCGCAGGCGGGCGACTGGAGCTTCACCCTCTTCCCGGACAGCTTTCTAACCACCGATGCTCTGGTGGGCCTGGGGCTGGGCAAGGATCCGACCGAGACGACCTCGACAGAGAACTCCAGTCCACTGTGGGTGACCACGGTTTGTGAGAGCACCTACATCTATGTCGACTGGAACAACGATGGAACGGCTGATCCTGTCGATACCAATGGAGATGGCACAGCGGAGGCTGGCTCGGAGAACGGTATCCTGGTAAGCCGCTTGCAGTCAGTACGCCTGTTCGAACCCGGGCTTGATGAAGAAGAGTACGATCAGAGTGGCGCGCGTGTCTGGAGCCGCACGGCCAGTGGCATGGGTGACTATGACGATCCGAACGCTGTCCCTGGCTGCAATCTGGCATTGGCGTGGGGACAGGATCCTCGCCTGTCCACCGCCGGCACGCCTGGCCTGGACGTAGGAACCTCGATTCCACCCTTGCGCCTGTTGGAGGGCACCAAGACCTTGGCTCTCAAGACCGACGCGGATGGCGATGGCCTGCTCAGTCCAGGGGACACGGCCGTCTACAGGATCACAGTCCGGAATGCCGGAGCGGCAGAGATCGATCACGTGTACGTCTATGACACTGTACCGGATCGCCTGAGCTACATAGCCTCCACCACGCAAAAGGATCTTGGTAGCGGCTGGGAGAGCATTGCCGATGATTCGGACGGCACGCCCTTCCCATTGGACGTGAGCGGTGGCGTACTGCTGGGCAACCTGGCACCGCAATCGGTGTTCGTTGTGACCTTCGAGGTGCTGCTGGACAGCCTGAACCCGGCTGATGTCTATGACGAGATCCTCAACTGCGATGTGGCCTATACAGACGCCGGCACCATCGAACGGTGTGCCACCACGCGGGTGGCATCTTACGACTGGGGTGACTTGCCCGATTCCTATGGGACTTCGCTTGCTGCGAACGGACCACGCCATTCGCTATCCGGACTCACCTTGGGCACGCACTTTGACCGTGAGCTGCAGGGGCAGCCGAGCACGCCTGCCTCCGATGATGACTCGGTGCAAACGACCTTGCCCAAAGGCGATGACGAGGATGGCGTCCAAATGGCGGGCACCCAGGTGAGCTGGCAGAACGGCACCGGCGAATTCACGATCACGGTCTCTGGAGGCTCGGGCTGCCTGAACGCCTGGATGGATTTCACGGACAATACGGGCTCTGGCGCAGGATCGGCATATGCTGACGGTGACTTTACCAAGACCGGCGGCTATGATACCTATGTCTTCAACGCGGTGACCTACTCGGAGCGCATCATCCAGAACCTGGTGCTCAATGCGGGAGAGACCTTGGTGACGTTCAACATCCCGCCGGGGCTTGCCACCGAGCTGGCAACCAACCAGTTCTACTTCCGCTTCCGCCTTAGCCCGCTTAACGAAGAGAATGGCTGCGATACCGTGACCCCGCGAGGGCTTGTCCTTGGCGGCGAGGTGGAGGACTACCAGTTTGATCTTGACGAGATACCCACGCTGGTGGTTCTTGCGCGGTTCGAGGCCTACGTGCAGGATGGACGGGTAGTCGTCGAATGGGAGACGGCGCAGGAGATCGGTACTCTGGGCTTCTTCCTGTACCGCTGGGATCCCGAGAGTGCGGGTTGGTTGCGGATCAATAAGCAGATTCTTCCGGCGCTCATCGGCTCGACGCATGGTGCGACGTATCGCCTGGTGGATCCCGCTGCGCAGTTCGGTGACACTCACACCTACCTGCTGCAGGAGATCGCCGCAGGCGGAGAAATCAACCGCTATGGCCCCTTCACGCTCACACTGCGTCTGGTGCAGGAGGAGATCGTGGATCTCCCCGTCGACGGAGCACCGTACGTGCCCATTGAGAAGCCGGACGCTATTGAGAAGCCAGCGGGGTGATGGCCGTGACGTTTGATGGGGTCTATCGTCGCAGCGCGGATCTGGTCACCCGTCAGGTGCTGGGTGAGACGCTGGTCGTGCCGATTCGGGGAGAGTTGGCGGACCTGCAGCGCATCTTTGCCCTCAATCCGGTGGCGCAGTTCATCTGGTCGCAGCTGGACGGCACCAAGGATCTTGTTGCGGTGCGCGATGGTGTGGTGGCCAGGTTTGCCGTCGAGCCAGCGCAGGCGGAAGTGGATATCGTCGAGTTTGTTGCTCAGCTGAGTGAGATGTCACTCATCACCGAGGTGCAGGCACCGTGAGTTACGCAAGTGGCGCCAGGCGGCGGGGGCGGGGTGCACCGCCGCCTAATCGTGCCTTGTCAAGAGAGGAATGCCCAACTATGAGACCATCGAAGAATGATCTGCCAGTTATGGTGCGCTTGCCTTACATAAAACCCGTGGTGCACAGCATCTCACTTGTGGCCGACCAGGTACTTGGCACCAACTGTAAGGGCCCTTTGTCGAATGACTCACCCAACTACCTGGGCCTGCCACAAGGCTGCTTTACCCATATGTGCAAGGGCCGCGTTGGAAGCTGAGTCGATGATGGTGTAGCCGTGGGGAAAACGGGCTCGGTTCCATCTATTCCTCTGTCATTGGCAGCGGTCGCTTGGCTCGCTCCGCCGAGAGACCGTCACCCGTGCCAATGTGCCCGACGCAGGCGAGCTTTGCCCGCCGAGGTGGTTTCTCTACGAAGGTGATTCATTTGGGGCTGCTTCCTCTACCAGCAGCCCCATCCCAGCTCACAGTTCTCTCTGTTCACCTGTAATTCCACTCGGTCGTAGGACTGCCGCATGGCAGTCAGCTGGCACACACTCTTGTACGACCTCTGATCAAGCTGACGGCCCACCCTGGCCTCGGGCGGCTGCCATTCGACATGAACACCTCCGGCATGAGGCCTTTTCTGGCCCTAGGTAGGTCGGGTGCCCTGACCTGCTGGGCTCACCAGAGATCCGCTGCTGAGCAGATGGCAGTTACCTTCCGTTCACCAGAAGTACACCATTCCGTAACAATCGAGAGCATTTCTGTCCCCATTTGACAGATCTCAACCGATGTGCTATGTTGAACATAGGAAGAGTAGGCAGAATCGTTCCTGCAGCGTTGGATGTGCACCCTGACCAGGTAAGGCCTATCGGGTGCGAGGCCAGCGCTGTCTTGCCCGGCCGGCGGAGTGTCTGCCTGTGCACGATTGCATCCAGCACTGGCAGCATCATCTGTGCGGACCCCAGTTCTAGAGGCAATGGAGGCTCTTGATGACAAAAGCACGCTTCCTCTTGACTCTTCGCCACACTGTACGGTTGGAGATGTCGCGCATCGCACTGGTGGCAATCTGTGCCCTGGCGGTGCTCACCGGCCCGCTGCAGGCGCAGAATCCGGTGCCGGTGCAGTTCTTCTACATCCCCTTCCCCGAAGACCAGTTCCTGCAAGCGCTGAACGCCATCTACACTGGCACGCCGGATCCCGCTAACCCCATGACGACCTATGTCTCGCTGGCGGCCATTGCCAATGGCACGATCATTTACTACGACCAGTGGGAAGACGGCTACGACGCTGACATCGCCAATCCAGGCGCCAACCTCTACAATGCCAGCACCAACCCGGATGGTACCCAGATCTGGGGCGACGGTGACACGGCCAACGGGGCACCTCCGGGTATCGCCAGTGACGTGATCACAGCCGGGACGGTGATTGCCCTCGTCAACCAGTTGAACAGCGGAACACTTGGATCAGTCATCGACTTTGATGCACGGGACAAGGTCGCCGCTACCAAGAACATAGCCGTGACCCGTACGGGTTGGGCATCAGGGACGAATACCCTTCTCGCCGGCTCGGTGGAGGTTTTCGACACCAACCTCTGGGGCACATCGTACCGCTCACCGGTGGGCACGAACATCACCACCGCCTACAGCGCGTTTCAGTACACCAGCTTGTGGATCATGGCCGGTCCGGGAGGTGCCGCCATATCGGTCGATGCGAATGCCGACGGAGACTACGCCGATGCCGGAGACGTGAACGGCGTAACCCTGAGCGAAGGGCAATGCCAGGTAGTGACCGGCATCCTTGTGGGCGCGAGGGTCGTCTCCAACAATCCGGTGCAGGTGGATATCCTCACGGGTGACATAAGCAGCTCGGTACCGTACGAGACCCGCGACTCCGCGCTGCTACCGACCGAGCTATGGACGAGCAACTATTACACGCCAGTCTCGACGCCGAATGCGGCTACCTATTGGCACCCCGATACGAACGCGTTCGTCAACTACACGGGGACCGCAACGACCGTCTGGCTGTACAATCCCGGCGCCACCAGCATCTCAGTCACTTACAAGTACCGCGATGCGAGCGGTACCCTGCAGACGGGGTCACTCACCGTCCCAGGTGGTGCTTCGGCGGGTGGGTACCTCAAGCAGGTGCTCCCGCCAGGCACAGGCGCGAGCTTCACTTCGAGCTCCGACTTTTACGCCTTTTCGACCACCGACTCGAACGACTCTGGCAGCAGCACCTACAACGCGGTCTGGGACTGGGGATACTCCCTCGTGCCGGACAACTCGCTGACGCCTCAAGTGCTGATTGGCATGGGCATCGGCCGCGATCCGACCGCCAGCCGCTACCCCTACGAGAATGGCAACCCGGTGTGGGTCACGCCGGTTGTCACGGATTCTGATCCGGACACGACCTTCACGGTCTACGCTGACTGCGACTCTGATCCAGCCACCGGCGCCAACACCGATCCGAATGGCAACAAGTACGACTGGGCATACTCCCTCAAGGAGCTTCAGCAGGCCCAGGTGTACGTTGGCCTGGTGTCGCACTGGGCCAGCCAGGGTGCCACGAGCACAACCGAATCGACTACGCTCACCATCGCCCACACCACCGGAACGGCCATCAACCGGCTCTTGCTGGTTGGTGTCGCCATCGGCAACAGTGGTACTACACCCACCACTGTCTCCGCTGTGACCTATGCCGGACAGGCCCTTACCTACATAGGCAGGGTGACCGGCGGTGGCACCGGCGCGCGCCCGACGAGCGAGATCTGGGCTTTGGCCAACCCGCCATCTGGCACGGCCAACGTCGTTGTGACTCTCAACGCTTCCCGGCTCTTCATGGCCAGTGTGGAGACCTTCAGCGGGGTGGACCTCTCCAATGGCCTGACCTCGGCCCTGGGCACTTTCCACTCCAATTCTGGCAGCGGCACCATCCAGAGTGTGGGCGTGACGACGGTTGCTGGACAGGAGGTCTTCGACATCGTTGGGGCGGCTAACCTGAGCGTGAGTCCTGGCGCCTTCACCGTGGGTGCTAACCAGGTCAAGAGAACGGACCTCGCCGTCAGTCCCACTTCTGGCACCCGCGTACGCGGTGCAAGCAGCACCGAGAGGGCCACCAGCACTTCGACGACGATGAGCTGGACAACTACCAGCAGCCAGCTCTGGGCGATCGCAGCCGTGCCGATCAACCCGGCCCCCTGGACGTGTGCTGCCGGTGACCAGAGCGGATTGTTGCTCTACACCCTCGATGAGGGCGTCAAGCTGGCGGCCGCCTGGGGACAGGACCCGTTGACGTCAAGCGGGGCTGTGCCGGGACTCGACGTCGGCACAGGTGTTCCGCCCGTCCCGCTATACTCTGACGGCAAGAATGCCACTCTCTACGACGACCCGGAGACACCTGGAGTCGATGGCGACAAGGACGGAGACGGCCTGGTCAGCCCCGGCGACGAGCTGGTCTACACCATCCGCGTCAACAACATCAGCCGTGCGCCTGTGCCCGAGTTCTTGCTCATCGATGGCCTGCCGGACGGTCTCCCGGACTACCTGACCTACGTCGCTGGCAGTACTTACTTCTTAAATGACCTGGGAGCACAAGTCCAGGTCGATGACGACACTGTGGGCGACACGCTGTTCCCGCTGGACGAAGGCGGCATTAACCTTGGCAATCTGGACGACAGAGCTCTTGGCGTGGGCGGACACTACGAGATCACCTTCCGAGTCAGCCTTGCTGGTCCTGACACCTGGCCAGAGGACCTCCTGGACGTTCTGAACTGCGGTTCAGGCTCGGCAGTGGGTGTCGACATCGGCTTCTGCGATACGACCCACGTGGCCAGCGCGGACTGGGGCGACCTTCCGGACAGCTACGGCACGTCGCGCGACCAGGATGGGCCACGCCACTCACCTTCGGGTCTCAAGTTGGGTGCCCACTTTGACCGCGAGTATGAAGGCCAGCCGAGCGCGGGCACCGACGGTGACGACCTTGTGCAAACGTCGCTGCCCAAGGGCGATGACGAGGATGGCGTCCAGATGGCGGGCACCCAGG
>DIVN01000177.1 GCA_002435875.1 Anaerolineales bacterium UBA6131 | reverse complement strand
CGCTCAGCGCATTGGCCGCGGCGATAGCGCCGTAGGTGTACGGATCGTCAACAATGGGTGTGAAAAAGTCGAGCGTCTGCACAATGGCCAGATCGCCGCTAACCTGATAGACTGCCGCGTCATCAGCGGTCTCCAGGCCGACGAGAAGCGCCGGGTAGTTCTCGCGCGTAAAGATCTCAGATAAGGGGCGCAGAACCTGCGCCAGGGCCTCAGGCCCTCGCTTGGCCGCTCAACCAGCGGCAGCGGTCATCTGCGTTAGACGCTTGATTTCGCATGTATCACCCACGCCCCTCACCTCCTCTCCTACGCGGTCTTCCGAGCCTGCATTGGGAAGATCCCCTGGTACTCGACATTCATCTGCTTCAGCATATCTTCAACAACGTCTCTCTGCGACCACGAGAAGCGCAGTGCTGTGCCACAATCGGCACTCAACTGGCGCGGCGTGGGAATAAGCTGTACAGGAACCTCCGCGCGGAGCAACGCACTCTCAGCCTTGATGGCCGCCTGCGTCGAATGAAAGAGCACGACCCCCTGGTTCTTGATCCGCATGCTAACCTTATGGCGCGACGACGTGGTCGGCTCGTTGCAGCTGCTCCACGATCTCATACATGTTGGAGATCCGCCCAACGGCTATCTTGTCCTTCAGGTCATAGTGATCAAGGCATGTCCCGCAGCCCAGAATCTCGCCGCCATTGGTCACGAATGTCTGGAGGTCCTCAAGAACATCGGACCCAGCAATCATGAGCTTGACGCTACTGTTCATCAAAATGATCACGTCCGGCGCCGGCCTCAACTCGTTGAGGGCGTGGAAGAATCCACGCATGAGCAGGATGCCGAGCTGGCGATCCCCGCGTCCCAGCTCGTCGCTCGAGATGAACACCACGGTCAACCTGGCCGAACCAGCGTGCGACGTCTCGAGCGGTTCTCCCCTCAGGAGATGAATCCGAAAGCCGTCGGCGCTCTCCTCCACCGAGACGTTGCAGCCGGACTTCTGGGCCATACGCGAGACGTTGGCGACTGCCGTCTGATTGTCTACCAGCACCAGCACATCGCTTGATGCCTCCAGCGCCTTGCGCGCCCGGATCACAGGCTCAGGGCAGGCCTTGCCCCGCACATCGACAGTCGTCATTTTGCTCCCTTTTCCGAATGGCGGATTGTGCCGCAGACATGATCCGCCAACCATGCTCCGTCTAGAATAGATAGCGCAAGCGCTCCATGCGCGCAACAACCCACGCCCACGCTTCTCTGACCCAGCCTAGCAACGCGCCCACCGGTGTTCCGCCCCCAGGCTGACTCGGTGCGACTTCCGTTGCCGTCGGGGCAGACACAACTGTTGGGTAAAGTGATTCATTGACCTGCAGCAACCCCACAGCGTACCGCCCGTCGTGGTTCTGCTCTCCTGCATTGATGAGCCGGGCAAAGATGGGTTCGGCCTGCGCTGTGGGTGATGGGTCGACAAGCCCGACGCGCACCTCATAGGTGCCGCTGGGCAGCGTCTCTGGAAACAGCACGGCTAGGTCTGTTTCCACCGTCTTGCCGCTATGCCATTGCGTCGTCGGTATAGAGGGAGACAGCTGCTCTTGCCAGGCTGTGGCACCAGATGCTGGGTTGACCAACGCCAGGGACAACAGGTACGAAGCAGGCGCATCTCGTGTCCCTCGTCTCTCTGCGCGCATCAGTGGGACAGTGCCCCTGTTTGCCCATTGCAGAACCAGCCCGAACCTCTCTCCCGCGGTGACCGAGGCCGGCATCTCGGCTCCCAGGTACACGATCTGGGCCCCCAAATGCCGCGCGGCCAGCTCGCGAGCTTCTTGCCATGCTGGGTTGGTTATGTCCAGATAGGCTTTCTGGAGACACAAGAAACTGGCATGCTGCGCCAGTGCCGTCTGTACGAAATCCTGCGGCCGGGCAAGGAAATCGTCCGTGTTTCCCGCCGGCTCGTACCCCACTCGTGTGCTTGCGCTGGTCCGCTCATACAGCCAACCCATGTCCTGCGTGCCACCCCAGCCATTGTACTTGAGCCAAACGCGCAGACCGTACTTCTCAAGAGCATAATCGACAACTGGCTCCATCACGGTTCGGGTATGGCCGTAGAGCCCTGACCCCAACTGCAAAACAACGGGCGTCTTCAGAAAGCCCCGGCTGCGGCTCCCATCCTCCCAGACATGCTCGTCTTCCAGATAGATGTCAATCAGCTGTTTTGCCGCCTCGACAAAGGCCTCGTCGTTATAGCCAGCGGCTTCCCAGGCAGATCGATCCGCCTGTGGTGCACAGATGCTCATCTCACCGTAGCAGCCGCCTGCCATGAGCACAATCGCATCCACCGTTGGGTCATCATCATAGCGCGCAGCCATGCTATGCACGGCCCGCCGCAGCAGCTGCTGGTAGGTCGCATTCCATGGCAGTGGGGTACCACCTCGTGACCCTATCTGCACCACGCCGGCATCGAGCGCCCATTGCGGCGTATGTCCTTCGGTGGTCAGCAACTCGAGCCAGATATGTTTCCCCAGGCCTTTGGCTTTCGCCACCTGCCTGTCCAGGGGTTCCCAGTTGAACGAGCCCGGCTGTGGCTCGAGCACATCCCAGGCACTGTTGGCTGCGCTGGCGTCATAAGCCCAGCTGATGTGGGGGTCTGCCAGGGTTTGCGTGTCCAGCCAGTGACACTGCCCCAGACCTTGGCCATGATTGTCCACCAACCCCGCGGGCAGGTGTGGATCGAGCACAAAGGGAGGCAGCGGAGCCTCTTGATCCGCGGATACGATGCCATTGGCCAGCAGCGACAGGGCAACCACGGCCAAAATCCATCGCCTGGGCAATCGATACGTACTGCGCGCCGCCAGCGTCTCCCACGCGGAAGGACGCCATGCCCATCCGTTCTTGCTCATGGAGAATCTCGCCTGGGACGCCTAACGGGCACCGTGACCTGAAAGCCAAACCGGCAGGGTACGCCAGAGGATATATAGGTCCAGAAAAAGCGAACGCTTGCGGATGTATTCGATATCAATCTTCACAATATCTTGAAACGTCCGGCTGCTCCTGCCCTGGATCTGCGCCAGGCCGGTAATGCCCGGCAGGACTTGCATGCGCTGAAAGTGCCAGGGCTCGTAGGCATCCACTTCATAGGGCATGGATGGGCGTGGGCCCACCAGGCTCATGTCGCCTTTGAGCACATTCCAGAGTTGGGGCAGCTCATCCAGACTGGCTTTGCGCAGCGTGCGCCCAAGCGGTGTAACGCGCCGATCGCTCGCTGGCTTAAAGATGCCGTCGGACGAGGTGCCCGCCGGCGCTTGACCGTGAATGTAGGCTTTGGCAAAGCGCACGTCAGCGCTGCGGTCCCGATTGTTGTACATGGAGCGAAACTTGAAAAAGGAAAACACCTGCCCTCCCAGGCCAATGCGCTCCTGGACGAGAATCGCAGGGCCCGGCGAAGTAGCCTTGACCAGAACGGCAATTACCACAAACAAAGGGGCCAGGATCAACAGCGCTACCAGCGACACGATGATGTCTAGCCCTCGTTTGGCCCAGCTATAGCACTTGTCAGCGCGAGACTCTTCCTGGCCGGCCAGGCTTGCCAGATACATGGAGCGAATGCGCCTGGTTTCCGACTCGACGCTGCTCAACGGTTCATTCTCCGACATCCCTTTCCTGCTCGTCTTGGACAGCACGTCGCAGAATGGGCAACATTATAGCGCAAGCACAGCAAACCCCAAACCCCGACTCAGATGGCCCCCGTCTCGCTCCAGTCGCGCCGTAAATGGTTGACCCGGGCATACCTTGGCACTATAATGGCCCATAACCTTGCTCGGAAAGGCAGCAGCGCCCTTTGAATCGCAGAACGTGGCTGGTCAATCTGGCAATCGCCTTCGGCCTCTTGGCCCTGGTGCTGACCTTCTTCTTCCCCGTCCTGTTTGGCGGAAGGACTTTGCTGCCACTCGACAACCTGTTTGCCTTTCCCCCCTGGCGCAGCTACGCGGCGCAGCTCGGCGTAACCACGCCGCATAATGAGCTGGTGAGCGACCTCATCCTGCAGAACTACACCTGGAAGTGGCTCATCGTCGAGGCCTTGCAGGCCAAAGAGCTGCCCTTGTGGAATCCGTACATCCTGGCCGGTCAGCCCTTCCTGGCCGCAGGTCAGCATTCTGCGCTCTATCCTCTCAGCGTCCTCTTCTACATCATGCCAATCGAGCGCGCCTTTGGCTTTTTCACGGCCGCCCAGTTGTTCCTCGCCGCCGTCTTCATGTACATTTTTGCTCGCACGCTGCGGCTGCCGCGCCTGGCTTCGCTTCTGACAGCCATCGCTTTCGCCTTCTCTGGGTTCATGGTCGTGAGTATCGTGCACCCGATGATCATCGCTGCCGCCTCCTGGCTGCCGCTCCTGCTTGCCACTGTGGAGCGCCTAGTGCGCACCCAGGAAGAGCAATCCGCTGGGCAGCGCCCCGTGCGCTACATCCCCTGGCTGGCTGTGGGAGCCATCGCCTTCGGCTGTCACTTTCTCGCTGGCCACCCCGAGATCTCCTATTATGTCGTACTGGTGACGCTGTTCTATGCCGCGTGGCGCATCGCCATCTACTGGAAGAGCACGCCCAGCTGGCCGCAAGCGGCCAAGCTCGCCGCGGCCGTGCTGCTGATGGTAGGGCTGGGTGCTGGCCTGGCGGCCGTGCAGCTATTGCCCCTCTATGAGCTCGTCACGCAAAACTTTCGTCAGGAGTCAGCCAGCTACCGACAGGTCATCAGCTGGGCTTACCCCTGGCGCAGGCTGATCGCCTTTGCTGTGCCGGACTTTTTCGGCAACCCCACACACCATTCCTATGTTGATGCCTTCAGCTGGCAGCGCATCACCGACCTGCGCAATGCTGCTGGCGCCAGCATCAGCCAGATCTACTGGGACGTGAAGAACTATGTGGAGGGCGGCAGCTACGTGGGCACACTGCCGCTTGTCCTGGCGGCCGTCGCCCTGTGGAGACTGCGCAGCCGGCGTGTGTGGGCCTTTGCTCTGCTTGCGGTTGTATCGCTTCTGTTTGTCTTTGGCACACCATTGTATGCGCTGCTCTACTTCTTGCTGCCCGGCATCAGACAACTGCATTCGCCCTTCCGCTGGGTCTATCCATACACGATCAGTGTCTGCGTGCTGGCTGGATTTGGGGCCTCCTGGCTGGCCGAGCCACATGACGCCAAGACCAACAGACAGGTTCATCGGCTGGGCTTGCTCATCCTCACAGGCGGGTTGGCCGGCATCATGGGTCTGGCCATCGCTTCGCGGCTCCCCGGCCCGGTTGGTGCCGTTTGGCAGCGCGCCCTGGAAGCGCTAGCCCTGGCCACGGAGGCTTTCGCGGACGGCCGGGCGTTCTTCTCCTACGAGCTGCGCAACCTGCTAATCTTTTTCGTTGCCCTAGCCGGCGCCGGCCTCGTCTTGCTCCTGAGCGTCCACCGCGTGCGTTGGCGCCGGTGGCACCTTTGGAAGCTGCTGGCCGCGGGCATCGTCGCCGCCGAGCTGACGGTCATTGGGCGCGGTTTTGCGCCTGCAGCGGACCCACGCATTCTGCAGTTTGTGCCTCCAGCGGTGGCCTTCCTGCAAGAGGACAAGGCGCTGTGGCGACTGACCACCCTTGACCAGCCCAACGAAAAGCTGCTCAACGCCAACGCGGCCATGATCTATGGCCTCTCCGACGTACGCGGTTACGACTCGATCATCATCCGGCAATATGTAGAGTACATGGAGCTCATCGCCCCTCAGGGTGAGCTGCTCTACAACCGCATCGCTCCGCTATATGATCAGGCGGCACTGGGCTCGCCGCTGCTTGATGCCTTGAACGTCAAGTATGTCCTGACGACGCAGACGCTTGAGCAGCCCGACTACACCCTGGTCTACGATGGCGAAGTGCGCATCTATCGCAACGACGGCTGCTTGCCGCGCGCCTTTGTCGTACACCAGGCCCGGGTGATTCCCGACGCGGACGAGCGGCGGCAGGCCCTCGCGCAGCTCGACCCACGGCGTGAGGTCATCCTCGAGCAAGCACCAGGCGCGGCGATGACCACAGATACGGCGGCCGGACTGGAGCCCGTGCAGCAGATTGACTATGGCCTGAACGAGGTACTGATCACCCTGGATCTCTCGGCGCCAGGCTATCTTGTCCTTGCCGACAACTACTTCCCAGGATGGAAAGCCTACGATACCCAACCCGGCAGCCAGGAGCAGGAGATCCCGATCTATCGTGCCAATGGCACGCTGCGCGCAGTAGCCCTTGCCTCCGGTGCGCATGTGGTGCGCTTCAAGTACACACCCTTTTCGATTAAACTGGGGCTCTTTTTCAGCTTTCTGTCGGGGGTCGTGCTCTTCCTCCTGCTTGCCTACTGGGCGTGGCGACTGACGCTCGGCAAGCAGTCAGACGACACCACGGTCAAGCGCGTTGCTCGCAACGCCCTGACCCCTATGGTGCTGAATCTGGTCAATCGCGGTATCGACATGGCCTTTGCCATGCTCTACCTGCGTATGCTTGGCCCGGAGAGCTCTGGCGGATATGGCTTTGCTATCAACTTTATCGGCTACTTTGAGACCTTTGTCCTCTTTGGCCTCGGCACCTATCTGACGCGGGAGATTTCCAAGTCACAGGCGCAGGCCGGCCGCTACTGGGGCAACAGCATGGCCTTGCGGCTTCTCCTCTGGCTGGCGTCGCTGCTGCCGATCACCGCACTCTGCTTTGCCTATGCACGCTTTTCGGGGCTTACCAGGGACACAATCCTGGCCATCGCCTTCTTCGCAGCCGCACTCTTGCCAGAGCTCGTTTCTGATTCGTTCAGCGCGGTCTTTTATGCCCACGAGAAGATGGAATTCCCCGCCGCCATCGCCTCAGTCACCACCGTGCTGCGCGTCACCTTGGGCACCCTGGCCCTGCTCCTGGGCCATGGGTTCGTGGGGCTGGCAGCCACATCGCTCGTGGTCAATATCTCGACGGCCGTCATTCTAGGCACCCTGGCTGCCCGCCTGTTCTTCCGTCCACAGCTGCAGTTTGATCCTCCCTTCGCGCGCACTATCTTCCGGGCTTCGTTCCCGCTCATGACCAACAACCTCCTGTCTAAGGTCTTTTTCATGTCGGACGTCCTTCTGCTCAAGCCCCTCCGCGGTGATGTTGAGGTCGGCTACTATGGTGCTGCGTACCGCTTTATCCGCGGCCTGGACGTCATCCCCTCGTTCTTCACCATGGCCATCTTCCCGCTCATCTCCAGGCTGGCCGACTCACAGAGAGATTCGTTGGTCAGGGCTTACACCCTCTCCATCAAGCTGCTGCTCCTCGTCGCGCTACCCATCGCTACTGGCACCACATTCATCGCCCGCGAGCTGATCCTGATTCTTGCCGGCCCCGACTTTCTGCCGCAGTCGCAGTTTGCTCTGCAGGTACTGATCTGGTACATGCCGGTAGGCTTTGTCAACAGTGTGACTCACTATGTCTTGATTGCCATCAACCAGCAACGCTTTCTGACCAAGGCGTTCGTCCTGGGCGCCGCCTTCAACATCATCAGCAACCTGATCATGATCCCACGCTACGGATACCTGGCGGCCGCGGCCATTACGGCGCTCTCCGAGCTGGCGCTCTTCCTGCCCTTCTACTACTGCGTGCGCAAGAACCTCACCAGGCTATCCTGGCTGGAGCTTGCCTGGCGGCCGGTGCTGGCTGCCAGTGCCATGGCAGCAGCGATGTGGCTGCGCAGAGGCACCTCAGCTTTGCTGCTGCTCCCCTTAGGAGCCGCCGTCTATGTCGCAGTGTTGGTAGCGGTGGGCACTTTTCGTCAGCCGGATGTGGCCCTGGTGCTCGAGCTCCTGCCCGCTCGCCTGAAGCGCTGGATTCCTCGCGGCGTGGCACATCTTGACCAAGGCCAGGCTTGACGCTAGAATGCCTCACCGGCCTGCGGACAGCCTGCTGCGCCCATAGCCATACAGGGCAAAAGACAAGATCGAATAAGTCGAGAGGAGTACCATGAGCGACTGGGTATACGTTCGGGACATTGCTGCATCTGAAGGCCAGGTCGTGACCGTCAAGGGCTGGCTCTACAACCGCACCGACAAGGGCAAACTGCAGTTTCTGCTCGTGCGTGACGGCAGTGGCCTCATCCAGGCGGTGGTCTCCGAGAAAGACATCGGCCCCGAGATCTTTGCTGAGGTCCAGCGCTTGACCCAGGAATCCGCTGTGGAGGTGACTGGCATCGTCCACGCTGATCGCCGCGCCCCGGGCGGCTTTGAGCTGCAGGTGCAGGACGTCCACGTCGTGCAGTTCGTTCAGGATTATCCCATCACGCCCAAGGAGCATGGGGTGGAGTTCCTGATGGCTCGCCGCCACCTGTGGATTCGCTCCTCACGCCAGCACGCCATCCTGCGCATCCGCGCCGAGATCACGCGGGCCGTGCGGGCATGGCTGGACGGCCACGGCTTCCTGAACATGGACACACCGATCCTCACGCCTTCGTCCTGCGAAGACTCGACGACCCTCTTTCAGACCGATTACTTTGGCGAGCCGGCCTACCTTACGCAGAGTGGCCAGCTGTACAACGAGGCCACAATTGGCGCATTCGGCCGTGTCTACTGCTTCGGCCCGACTTTCCGCGCCGAAAAGTCCAAGACCCGCCGCCATCTGACCGAGTTCTGGATGGTGGAGCCAGAGATGGCCTACGTGGACCTTGACGGTTGCATGGAGGTTGAGGAACAGTTCGTCAGCTACATCGTCCAGTCCGTGCTGGCCAACCGCGCGGACGACCTGAAGGTCCTCGAGCGCGACACCTCTCGCCTGGAGAAGGTGGTGCCTCCCTTCCCTCGCATCTCCTACGATGACGCGGTGAAGCTGCTCAACGACAAGGGCCTCGATTTCAAGTGGGGAGATGACTTTGGCGCGCCGCACGAAACCGTCATCGGCGAGAGCTTTGATCGGCCGGTATTTGTGCACCATTACCCCACCGCCATCAAAGCTTTCTACATGGAGGAAGATCCCCAGCGACCAGAAGTCTGCCTCTCAGTCGATCTTCTGGCCTCCGAAGGCTACGGGGAGATTATCGGGGGTGGCCAGCGCACCGCCAGCTACGAGCTCCTCGAGCAGCGCATCAAACACCACCACCTGACCCGCGAAGCCTACGAGTGGTATCTGGATCTGCGCCGTTACGGCTCCGTGCCACATTCCGGCTTTGGCCTGGGCATCGAGCGCACCGTCGCCTGGCTGTGTCAGATCCAGCACATCCGCGAGACGATTCCATTCCCACGCATGCTGGAGCGCATTTATCCATAGTCGCGGCCAGTCGCTGCGCGGCCCGCTAGCGAGGTAATGCCGTGGAAAACGCCACTTCTGATGGTCTGCTTCAGTTTCCCCCTGACTTTCGCTGGGGCAGCGCTGTCGCCGCACATCAGGTCGAAGGGGACCTGAACAACGACTGGGCGCAGTGGGAAAAGCAGGGCAAGATTCGCGATGGCTCAGACTCGAGCAAATCGTGTCAGTGGTGGGCCGGTCGCTATCTGGAGGACTTGGACCTCGCCAGGTCCATGGGTCACAACGCCCTGCGCTTATCCCTGGAGTGGAGCCGACTGGAGCCGACCGAGGGCACTTGGGATGATGCAGCCGTTGTCCGCTACCGCGCCATGCTCACGGCAATGCGCGAGCGCGGCATAGAACCCATGGTCACGTTGTTCCACTTTACCTCCCCGTTGTGGCTCATGGCACAGGGCGGCTGGGAGTCAGAGCGTACCATTGCCCACTTTGAGCGCTTTGCGCGTCAGGCCGTTGAGACCTTCGGCGACCTGGTTGACCTGTGGTGCACCATCAACGAGATCAACGTCTATGCGGCCTACTCCTATCTACTGGGAAACTGGCCACCACAAAAGCGCAGCCTCGGCGCGACCTTTCGCGTCATGCGCCACCAACTGTGCGGACATGCTGCCGCCTACAGGGCCATCCATCGGCAACAACCGCAGGCCCGCGTTGGGCTGGCGCAACATCTGCGCATCTTTGACCCCCTGAACCCGAGCTCGCCCCTGGACCGTTGGGCAGCGCGGGTGCAAGACGTCCTCTTCAACGGCCTCGTCCTGGGACCTCCCGCGGACGGGGTGCTGCGTCCACCCCTGGCAGTGTGCCAGCGCATCCCAGAGCTCGCAGACTCACAGGACTATATCGGGCTGAACTATTACTCTCGCGACATGGTGAGCTTTGACCTGTCCAAGCCCGGTTTGCTCTTCGGACGGCGACAGGCTATGCCTAGCGCAGAGTTCAGCATGGAAGGGTGGGGTGAGATCTACCCAGAAGGGCTGTACAGGCTGCTGAAGCGGCTGGACGGATATGGCAAGCCTATCTACATCACAGAGACCGGCATC
>DIVN01000059.1 GCA_002435875.1 Anaerolineales bacterium UBA6131 | reverse complement strand
CTGATGGGCGTATCACCGACCGCGCCCCAACCCCTCACGAAGTAGCTGACATAGTCGTATTCGCTCGCAGAGGTGAGGGCGAACCAAACCCCGTACTCGGGCCGATAGACGATGAGGTCCATCTGCCCGTCGCCATCCAAATCGCCACCCAAGGGCAAGTCGCCGTCCGCCCCCCAAGATTTGCCTAGCCACGTGCTGTAGCCTGTGGACGACTGAAGGGCGAACCATGCCCCGTTGGATGGACGAAAAACCACCAGATCGGAGCGGCCTTCCCCATCCTGATCGCCGCGGACCCGATAGTGAACGGCGAGGTGCAGCAAGCCTCCCGTTGATCCAGTACCGCCCGCTACTTCGACATAGTACGTGCTGCCCGCCTGCAACAGCGCGGTAGTGACAGACGTTGATCCTTCTCCCCCATCGTCGTCGCAAGCGATGGCTGTCAGGTTGCCTGGCGTCCCGGTCCAGACTCCAAGCAGGGTATCGTAGTTGCTCCCTTCGGTATTGATCTCGAACAGCCCACTGGCGCCCGGCGTGAGGCGATACCATACAGTTGCTGAGCCTGTCTCGCCTCCGCAGAGGGAGAACGCGGGGTCATCCACTCCACTGGTGGCCCCGCTGGTGTCTGCGTCCACGGTGAAAGGCGTTGCCGTGATCTCCTGAGCGTTGGCAATGTCGTCGTTGGCAACCATAGCGACTACCGAGGCCGAGCCGTAGTAGAGGTATTTTTGCAAGGTGCAGTCGTCATACTTGACCCAGAAGTATCCGTCTCGGAATGGACCAAATCCGGTGCCCCAACTGTTGCGCACAATCCAGTAGCCACCGGCATCGTCGTACCCCACGATCACGACCGCGTGTGAGCTACTCTCGTTGTCGCCGCAGCGAAAGACATGCGTGGACGGGTCAAAGTACCCATCCATCGTCATCGAGCCAGCCAGCGGGCCGTGTTCCAGAAGCGCTTGCTTGATCACACTCTTTGGCGGGTTGTAGCCTACTCGGTCAGTAGCGTCGATAGCCTGGAGGCGCACCGCCCAATCGCTGCAGCGCGCGGTACAACGGTAGTCGCTGCATTCTTTGTTGGCCGAGTATGTACAGAGGTCAGCCCGGCAGACGCCCAAATAGCTGTAGCTGCAGCCGCTGGGAAGACCATCGCGGTACGGGAAACACGCCTCGTCGGGGATGCCTGCGTCTCGGATGTATTCGAGCGCTCTACCAAGGCTTCCACCAGCACAGGCGCCGACTCCTGAGCAGCCGGAGATCAAATACTGCTCAGCCAGGTCCGGGTCAAAACTGGGGTTCTGGGCAGCGATGTTGAGCGCGGATTCGGCGACTCCCACCGCCGCAAAGGCCCAGCAACTGCCACATATGCCCTGGTCGCGGATCGGTGTCATCCAGTTGCCGCCGTCCACGTTCCGCCAGTCGAATGCAGAAGGAAGGAATGTGTCCAGGGTGGCTGCGTCTGAAGTAGGAGAGCCCTTAGTTTCAGGCTGCCCCTGTGCTGGTTCGATGGCCTTTCCCCCAGACCTGTCCAGCAGATGAGCGATTTCCGCCACGCTCTGCGCGCGCCCGTCAGCATCGACACAGACAGCATAGTTTTCGGAGAAGGGGTCCTGCCCATCTTGTGCGATCTCGGTCTGCAGCCCCTCTCTGGCGCAGACCGAGAACTCCTGACCGCACGCGCCTGTCAGGAAATCCCATGCGGGACAAGAGCTGTGGTTGTCGAAGACGCAGATGCCGACCTGCCCGGAGGTGCCGTCAGCGATGTCGTAGCGGTAGCCCAATTCGGTGCAATAGACCGCGGCAGGATTCGTCATCGTCTGCACGAGGTGGCCAGCAGATGCGCTTCTAGCGTCCGTCGAAGGAGCGGCATCTCCAGGTGCTGCTGGCGACGAGAATGTCGACGGGTGTTGCAACAGGCCATATCCAGCAAGATCCCGCACATGCAAGGTACGACATGACTTGGCAAGAGGTGGCTTCTCGGCTGCAGTGCCTGGCACGCTGAATGACAAGGCAAATGTCGCCAAAGCCATCAGGACCAGGACCGATATTCGGAACGGGAGCGCCTCAGCGCCGCGTTGCAAGGTTCTCCTCCAGGGTAAGCCATCGAGGCCAGACTGGCTGGTCACCACATTGCTCGGCGGGGAGCGGCGCTGATCACCCGCGCATTGGATCTCTGTGGCCTTCCGTAATCTCGTCTGATCGACGGAATTACGACGGTATCATACCACAAAATCCGAAAAGGTGGTAACCGAACAGTTACCTATTAGTAACCATGTTGTTACTATCGCGGTGCGGTCAACTCTGATGACGCAAAGGGCAGCGTGCTAGGTACGCGGATATGAGCGGGGGCAAGTAGCTGCGCCTGCGCCGGACCCGGCGCAGGCGCAGGCGAGCAGAGCCTTACCTGAGGGGTAGGTCGCCGACGGCACCCCAACCCTTGACGAAGTAGCTGGATGTGCTGTAGTCGGAGGAGGAGAGCAGTCCGAACCAGACGCCAAATGCTGGACGATAGACGATGAGGTCCATCTTTCCATCGCCGTCCAGGTCTCCACTGACCGGCACGTCTTCACCGGCACCCCAGGCCTTGCCAAATGGCGTCGTGTAGTTGGTCGAAGATCGGAGCGCAAACCAGACGCCATTGCTGGGTCGGTAGACGATGAGGTCCATCCTGGCATCGCCATCGATATCGCCGCTCAAAGGTTGGTCGCCAGGTGCGCCCCAGCCTTGAACAAAGTAGCCGGCACTACTGTAGCCGGTGGACGAGGTCAGCCCGAACCAGACGCCGTAGGTAGGGCGGTAGACGATGAGGTCCATCTTGCCGTCGCCATCCAGATCTCCGCTGATTGGAATGTCGCCTGAAGCGCCCCAGGCTTTGCCGAAAGGCGTCGCGTAGCCGCTTGAAGAGGTCAACACGAACCATACGCCGATGCTTGGGCGGTAGATCACCAGGTCCATCCTGCGATCGCCGTCCAAGTCTCCGCTCAGTGGGATATCGCCCGGAGCACCCCATCCCTTGACAAAGTAGCTGCCTGGGTCGTAGTTGGTGCTGGATGTCAGGGCGAACCACACGCCGTACGCTGGCCGATAGACGATCAGATCCATCTGTCCATCGCCGTCCAGGTCCCCGCTGAGCGGAACGTCGCCAGGGGCTCCCCAGGCTTTGCCCAGACTGGTGGTGTAGTCTGTCGATGACTTGGAGGCGAACCAGGCGGCCACGCTTGGCCGGAAGACTACCAGGTCGCTGCGTCCTTCAGCATCGATATCAGACCGCACGCGGAAGTGCACATCCAGCTTCAACGTGCCACCGGCCAGGGCGGAGACTCGTTCGGAAGGCTTGCCCGCTGCATTGTCAAGGGTCGTCTCGAACTCTGCCACCTCGATGTAGTAGGTGGTGCCTGCTTGAACCTGCGCGGCCAGAAGAGAGTCCAGCCATGCGCCCGAGTCATCGTCGCAGGCGATGGAAACGAGTCCTCCGCGCGATCCAGTCCACAGTCCAAGCATAGTGTCGTAGGTCGACCCATTCGTGTTGATCTCGATGAGGCCCGTCGCTTCGGGCGTGAAGAGGTACCACACTGTGGCGCGACCCGGTGCACGGTTGCATTGAAAGAAGGTAGGATCGTCGGCGGCTGACGTGGCGCCTGCGGTGTTCATCGTGTGTACGTACGGTACTACCCCGATCGCCTCAGGGGTGTCAAAGTCATCATTAGGCGCTGACGGTACGCTGGGCGTGAACGAGGCGTTGAGATGCAACATACCCCCGTCTAGCAGGTGGGCGTCGGCAGAGGGCTTGGCCAAGGTAGGAGCACCTCCGCTGGGCCATCCATACTGCATCGCTTCGATATGGTATGTCGTCCCAGCAATCAGCTCAGCAGCAAGTAGCGAGGTGAAACCCTCACCTGCGTCGTCATCGCAGGCCACACAGCTGAGGCTACCGCGCGAGCCAGTCCACACTGCGAGCATCGTGTCAAAGTTGCTCCCCGCCGTGTCCACCGTGAGCGCTCCGTCCGCGCCTGGCGTATATCGATACCAAACCGTGGCATAGCCTGCCCCCAGCGAACAAAGCGACGGGGCCGGGTCATCGGAGGCGGAAGTAGCGCCGGTCGTATCCATCGCGTCGCTGTAGGGCATGCTCGACATCTGCTTGGGGCTGCCAAAGTCGTCGTTGGGAGCAACCGGCATGTCAGGCACGAAGCTAACGTTCAGGTGCAACATGCCCCCGTAGAGTGCATGCGCCTCGCCCTGGCTTGCCGTCTTGCTCAGCCCAGGATGGCTGCCGGTGGGCCAACCGTATTGTGCAGCTTCGATGAAGTAAGTTGTGCCCCCTGCAGCCTGCAGCGAGAGCTGCGACGTCATACCACCCTCAATGTCGTCGGCGCATGCTACACAGCTCAGGCTCCCTCGTGATCCGGTCCACACGGCCAGCTGCGTGTCGTAGTTGCTCTCCTCCGTATCGACGGTCAGCGAACCGCTGGTGCTGGGTGTGAACCTGTACCAGACGGTGGCGAATCCTGCCCCCAGCAGGCAAAGGGACAACTCCGGGTCGTCTGGGGCAGACGTCGCACTAGAGGTGTCGACTTCGTCACTGTAAGGCATGCTGTTGATGTACTTCGGGCTATCAAAGTCGTCATTGGGAGCGTATGGCACGCTTGGCGTAAAAGTGACGTTCAGGCACAGAGTGCCGCCGCTGAGAAGGTCCGCTTCGCCGCTATCCTGCGGTTTGGCTTGGATGGTGCCGGCATAGCCATACTGCGCGGCCTCGATGTAGTAGGTGGTCCCAGCAACGAGGTTTGCTGAGAGCCAGGAGGTTAAGTACCCACCATAGTCGTCATTGCAGGCTACATGAGCCAGGCTGCCGCGCGATCCTGTCCAGACGGCAAGCATGGTGTCGTAGCCGCTTCCCGTCGTATCCACGGCCAGAGTGCCGTCGGTGTTGGGCGTGAACCGGTACCAGACCGTCGCCAGGCCAGGTCCCCGTTCGCAGGCACTCAGCGCTGGGTCATCGACTGCGGAGGTTGCCCAGGTGCTGTCTAACACATCATTGTATGGAGTGCTGTTGATCTGCTCGGCGTGATCAAAGTTATCGTTGTCCGGTCCGCCCGGCACAAAGTCTACGTTCAGGTGTAGTATGCCTCCACTGAGCGAGGTCGCTGCCGTCTTGGTCCCCGTGCGTTCGCCCTCAGGCCAGCCGTATTGTGCTGCCTCGATGTAGTACGTTGTACTCGCCTGGGTCTCTAGAGAGACTCTGGACGTGAGGTTCCCCCCGCTGTCATCGTCGCAGCCTAGCGAGGTCAGACTGCCCCGGACCCCAGTCCAGACGGCCAGAGTGGTGTCATAGTCGCTGCCGATGGTATCCACCGTGAGCTGGCCTTTGGTACTTGGCGTGAACTCGTACCAGACAGTCGCAAAGCCAGTGCCCAGGGAGCACTGGCTCATCAAGGGGTCGTCCGCAGCGCAGGTTGCCCCAGTGGTGTCTAGCACATCGCTGTAGGGCGATGCGGTGATCGTTCTCGGACCGCCGAAATCGTCATTGGGCACGACTGGTACGCTGGGGGTATAGCTCACGCTCAGGTACAGCGTGCCGCCGTCCGCTGCGTGCGCATTGCCAATGGGCTTGGATCCCTCGGATGGGGCAGCCGCCGAGTTGTATTGGGCTGCTTCGATGTAGTAGGTTGTCCCTCCAACCAGATCGGCAGACAGCATCGAAGCTGCTCCGTCTCCACCATCATCGTCACAGGCGACGTGGACCAGACTGCCACGGCTACCCGTCCAGACAGCTAATACGGTGTCGTAGGTGCTGCCGTTGGTATTGAGCGCCAGGAGGCCCGCAGTGCCTGGGGTGAAGTGGTACCAGACGGTTGCCAGGCCGGGCCCCAGCCCACAGCCGGTCATCGCAGGATCGTCAACCGCGACGGTTGCCCCGGTGGTGTCCATCACATCCGCGTAGGGCGCGGTGGTGATCTGCTTGGCACTGCTCAAATCATCGCTGGGAACTAACGGGACGGTTGGCGTGAAGGCAACATTCAGGCGCATCGACCCACCATCGAGGGTGCGTGCTTCGGTTCGGTGCGGTTTGTCCCCAACCGTCGCGCCGCTTGCTGGTTGGTACTGGGCCACCTCGATGTGATACACCGTTCCTGCCTCTACCTCGACAGAAACCAGCGATGTCAGGTTGCCGCCGCTGTCGTCATCACAGGCGATACCAACCAGGCTCCCACGGCTGCCGGTCCAGACCGCGAGCATCGTATCATATCCGCTTCCAACCGTGTCCACGGTGAGCGTTCCGCTGGTGGTGGCGCCAAATCGATACCAGACCGTGGCATACCCCTGCCCGCGGCCGCAGAGAGACATTGTGGGGTCATCGGTTGCAGTCGTTGCCGTGGAGGTGTCCATCTGATCGCTGTAGGGCGTCGTGGATATCCACTTGGGGTTGCTAAAGTCGTCGTTGGGCACTGCCGGGACATCTGGATGCGAGCCCCTGTACAGGTACTTTTGCACCGCACAGTCGTCGTAGGCTACATAGAAGTATCCGTCGCTGTTGGGGCCATAGTTTGCACCCCAGCTGTTGCGGATGATCCAGTAGCCCCCGGCATCGTTGTAGCCGACGAGGACGACAGCGTGGCCGGTGCTGTCGTTGTCGTTGCAGCTGAAGACATGCGTAGTCGGATCGAAGCTCCCGGTCATGGTCATCGATGCGGCCAGGGGTCCGTAATCGATCAGTGCCTGCTTGATGGTGTTCTTGTCCGGGTTGTAGCCAATCGAGGCGGCCGCGCTGATCGTGTGCAGCCTTCCCGCCCAGTCACTGCAGCGGTTGCTGCAGGTGTAGTCACTACAGGCGCCGCCTGAGTAGTACGTACAGATATCCGAGCGACAGGCGCCCAACGAACTGTAGCTGCACCCGTTGACGCCTCCGTCCCCGTAAGGGAAGCATGCCTCGTCCGGGATGCCGGAGGCCCGGATGTAGTCGAGAGCGCCTCCCTTGCTGCCCCCGGCGCAGGTGCCGGCACTGGCGCAGCCGGACACCAGGTACTGCTCGGATAGGTCTAGGTCGAGACTGGGGTTATCGGCGGCGATGCTGAGCACAGACTCGGCGACGCCAACTGCGGAGAAGGCCCAGCAGCTTCCGCAGATTCCCTGATCGCGCACTGGGGTCAGCCAGTTGCCGCCATCGTAGCTGCGCCAGTCGAAGGAAGTGGGAACGGTAGCAGCAAACACATCCGGAGCCTTGCGCAGGGGTTGTACAGTGGCTTCCTCAAGCAAAGGCTCCTTCGCGGGTTGGCCAAGGGCCTTCTGCAACAAGCCTGCCATGTCGGTTGCCGATTGCACGCTCTTGCCTGCGGCGTCCACGCAGACAGCGTATTCCCAGGAGAACGGGTTCTTGCCATCGCTGACCACCATGGTCTGCAGCCCGTTGCGCGCACAGATCGAGTGCTCCTGGCCGCACTTGCCACTGAGAAAGTCCCACCCTGGGCAGGACAGGCCGTCAGGGAACCGGCAAAGCCCGGTCTGCCCATCCGGGCTCGCGGAGACCTCGTACCGATAGCCAAGGTCCGTACAGTAGACCGCTGCGGGGTTGCGCATGGTCTGCACTTCATGGCTACCCGCAGCGCTTTCTGGGGCAACTAGCAGCTCCTCAAGGGAAACCACACGGTGTTCCACAGATGACAGCATCGTCACCTGTGATGAGGGCTGCGGCTGCTCAGTACCAAGGAATCGTGGAAGATGGTCGACCGGGGGCGGAAACGTTGAGATGGCAATCGGGAGAGCAATGGATAGGAGCGCGCACAACAAGCGAGACTGCACCCACCGACTCATGAAGTACCCCCCTCGAGCTTGGGCGGGGTAACCGTTTCCCGCCCATCGGTGCTCGATACCGATCAGTAGGCTTGCTGCGCATGCGGTCTTTGCCCAGATGCGCGAACAAGCCGCCCGCAGGTCATGAATCCGCTCTTGTGCGTACAATACATATCGTCATCGATACTCCCATTCTATCATGTTTCGTGGCGCACAGAGGTTACAGTTTGGTAACAACTAGGTTGCGTCTCACGAGGATCCATGCATGGGCGACCGGTGGTGGGCCTGCATCCGCTTGCTCACGTGAGCGGTGACCCATGCGACGCGGACAGGAATCGAGCCTCGTGGGCCTGCGGTATGGTGGAGAAACGTCACTAGTGCTGCCCTAACGTTGCCAGGGCAGGCATGTGCTGGATTGGAAATCATCCTACCTACCGTGGCGATGCCGCTGAGTATTGCTTAACCCGGTGCCGGGCAGACACTACCAGCGTGTGCAGGAAAGCCGGCCGCGAGGAATAGACCCTGCACTGCAGACGATTTGACAGTTTGAATCGTCTGTACTATGATTTTAGACGAGTAGAAGGAACGAAGTCCCTAACTAGCCAGTAGTTGCCGGGGCCGGTATTGCCTCGGCTTTTCGTGCGCGTTGGGTGCACTTCTCCGTTCTATGAGATAGCTAGAGAAAGGAGCATCCAACAGTGAGCGAGCGCATTACCGGTACCGTGAAGTGGTTCAACCGCACCAAGGGGTATGGTTTCATTTCCCGCGAGGGCGGCAAGGATGTCTTTGTCCACTATACGGCAATCCAGGGCAATGGTTTCCGCAACCTGGAAGAGGGCCAGCAAGTTGAGTTTGCTGTCGAGGACAGTGCGAAGGGCCCTCAGGCAGTTGAAGTAGTAGTCCTGTCGTAACCACAGAATCCGGTTCCCCAGCGATGGGGAGCCGGGTTTCCTGTTCGCTTGATCAGCTGCGCACCATCGCGTGCGCTTGGTCGGAAGCCATTAGCACGGTTGCGTGCGTGATACGGCGAGTCGGTGTTGGCCACCCGAGTACGCAGGCCTCCTCCTGTGCGCTTTAGCGAATTGCGATGACTTGAGTCGTCATTGCCAGGCAGTTCGCCCGCTTGAGGTCAGCCGCAATCGAGCAATCTCCACACCAGATTAGACCCACGAATGCGCGATACCCATGAGCCAAGTCGGCACCGTTGCCGGGGCTTGCCGATTTGCTGGCTGGTGTTGATGTCTGGCCATTAGTTGCCGTAACCCGGCGGGAGGGAACGACATGAAGTTCGTGCGATTTCTGCGAGACGGCCGGGACGTCTGGGGTATCGTCGATGGCGATACAGTGGTTGAGGTGCGAGGGTCCATTTTCGGTGACGTGCGCCCCACAGCTGTACACGAGCCCTTGGAACGGGTGCGCCTTCTTGCTCCCGTAGTGCCCAGCAAGATCATCGGCGTTGGACTCAACTATCGCGATCACGCGGCAGAGACACACCAGCCTGTGCCGACCGAACCACTGCTCTTCCTGAAGGCCCCGAGTGCCATCGTTGGGCCGGAGGACCCGATTGTGCTTCCCTTTGCGGATCACGAGGTGCATCCAGAGGCCGAACTGGCCTTTGTCATCAAGCGCAGAGCAAAGAATGTGACTCGCCAGGATGCATTTCAGTACATACTGGGTTATACGTGTGCGAACGATGTTTCGGACCGCACGATACAGAATCCTCAAAAGGCCAGATCGCAGGCCAAGTCACTAGACACGTTTGCGCCGCTGGGCCCTGTCCTGGTTACGGATCTGGATCCGACGAACCTTAATGTGCAGTGTCTTGTGAACGGCAAAGTTCGGCAGTCCTCAAATACTGGTCAGCTGGTGTTTGATGTGCCGACATTGGTGGCCCATATCTCGAGTTTGATGACGCTTTTCCCCGGTGACGTTGTTCTCACTGGCACACCTTCGGGCATAGGCCCAATCTACCCGGGTGATGTTGTGGAGGTGTGCGTCGCGGGTATCGGCACCTTGCGAAACCCTGTACGGGCGGCGTGAAGGGCCGGAGTCTCGCGCCGCACCCCTACTCGCCAATAGCTGTCAGGGTGACCGCGCGGCTGAGTAGGAGGGCTCCAGAGTGAATAAATGCTGAACATCGATAGGAGGGAACGATGATCTCCACGCTTCCATTCGGTCGTACGGGTCATGCGAGCTCACGCATAATTTTCGGTGCCGCCGGCCTTGGCAGGGCGACACCAGAGCAGGGCGCGGCCACGCTGCAAGTTCTTCTTGATCGTGGCATCAACCACATAGATACCTCCCTGAACTATCATGATTCGGAGCCGCGTGTCGGTGAGTGGATGAAAGAGCATCGGTCACGCTTCTTCCTGGCGACCAAGACGGCCAGCCGCAAGTACGATGATGCGAAGCGCGACCTGGAGAGCTCGCTGCAACGCCTGTGTGTTGACTATGTGGACTCCTGGCAGTTTCACAACTTGATCGATAACCAGGAATGGGAGGCCGCTTTCGCGCCAGATGGTGTGTTGAAAGCAGCCATCGAAGCGAGGGAGCAGGGCCTCGTTCGCCATATCGGCGTCACAGGGCACGGATTTGACGCCCCAGTCATGCACCGCAGAAGTCTCGAGCGTTTTGATTTTGATTCTGTGCTGGTGCCATGCAACTATGTGATGATGCAGGACGCTAGATACGCAGCGGATTTTGGTGCGCTGTTGGAACTGGCGCGCGAACGGCATGTGGCGGTCCAGCTGATTAAGGCCGCCGCGCGGCGACCTTGGGGTGATCGGCCGCGGACGCGTCGGTCGTGGTATGAGCCGCTCGAAGACCCACGTGCCATTGAACTGGCAGTGCGCTGGGTGCTCCAATTTCCCGATGTATTCGTAATCAACCCCTCGGACGTGACCCTGTTGCCCTTGATTCTTGATGCGGTGGATAAGCCCCTGACCACTCCATCTATGGCGGAGATGGAGCAGCTCGTGAGGGGTTTTGAAATAGAGCCGGTTTTTGAGGGCAATAGAATGTTGACGCCGCCACAGCACGCCTGACGTCCTATACGGCTCTCAGCAACAGCATACTGGATTTCGATCGTTGAGGTGAGTAACGAATGTCGGACGCACAGCATAGGAAGGCCAACACCAGGCTGATACTATTTGACATGGACGGGACTCTCGTCATGGTGAGTAAGTGCTACCGTGAGGGGGTGGTGCAGGCGCTGCAGACCGTGTATGGCGTCGAGCCAGCCGAGTCTGAGAAAGGGCAGCATTCTGGGAACAGTCAGCGCAACATTCTGCGCTTTCATCTTCAGCGCAGAGGTGTTCGGCCTGAGGTTGCTGAGGCTGGTCTGGATGAGGCCATGTCCATCTGGAACAGGGTAACCATCGAGGGACTGGATCGCGACCTGAGTTGGGCGGTCTTGCCCGGCATTCCGGATCTGCTGTGTGCGCTCGAAGCTCGCGGGGAGCGGATGGCCCTGGTGACGGGCACATTAGGGCCCATGGCGCGGACGGTGCTCGAGCGAGCCGGCCTGGCCCGCTTCTTCCCAGTTCAGGCTTGTGGTGATGAGGTTGAGGATCGCCTGCAACTGCTCCAGTTGGGCATCAAGCGGGCTGCCATCGCTTACGACATGGCCATGAGCGACTTTGCGCCCATTGTAGCCATAGGCGATGGGACCCGCGACATCGAGGCGGCGCGGGCTGTGGGTGCGCGTGTGGTGTCAGTTGCCACCGGCTTTCACGACCTGGATACGCTGCGGGCGCTCAAGCCAGACGCGGCCTTCGCCGACTTTCAAGATTGGCAGCAGGCACTTGACGCGATCCTTGCCTGACGCCTGACGGTCTGGTTGCGGCCTGGCTTCGCAAACACTCAGACGACACGGATGTTGAAGTGAGGGCAGGCTGCGGCACAATAGCCGCAGAGTATACACATCTCGGGGTCCACAACCGCTTTGATGGGGCCAACGTGGATGGCGCCCTGATCGCACGTCTCTTCGCAGATGCCACATCTCTGGCAGGTGTCGTAGATGAGCAGCTGTTTCTTGGCTGATCTCAGGCGTTCCAGTAGGTCGTCGGGAAGACGCTCGCCAGCAAAGACGCGCACGTTGGTCTCAACCTCATCAGGGGTCTTCATCCCCATGCAGATCGAGTCGAACAGACCGAGCTTGCGAAGGTAGTCGACAGCAGCCGGAATGTCGGCAATCAGATGACCGCCTCCGAGGGGTTTCATCGCGTACAGGTCTTTGCCCCTTGCTTTGGCGGCCGAAACGGCTGCTAGCATCTCCTCCAGGGTACCATCCTGGATTCCCAGCCCTCGCATGTTGACGACTGGAAAGACGACGTCAATCGCTTCGTGATCCAGAACCGCCCGGACACCCTTGGCCGAATGTGTGGATGCACCGATAGCTTCGATGAGCCCTTGGCGACGCAGGTCAATCAAGCACCGCAGCGCTTCTTTCCGCTCAAGGAAATCCTGCTCTGACAGGATCAGGTGCAGGAAGAAGATGTCAATGTGCTGGCGATTCAAGGCCGCGAGTGCTTCCTCGACCGCTCTTGCCATGTCAGTGTACGATGCGGCATGCGATTTGCAGGCAATCACCACCTGATCAGGCCAGCCAGCCAGACCACGTGCGATATGGGCATAGTTGCGGTAGTTCTGTGCCGTGTCAAAGAAGTTGATGCCTAGTTCGAGCGCTCTGCGGATTGCTCGGGCCCCTTCTTCAGGGGTCAGGTTGGCCTGGAGCGGGCCTAGGGTGAGCGTGCCGAAAGCCAGTTCGCTAACCGTCAACCCAGATCGTGCCATGTGTGTGAGCTTCATTGACGCCTCCCTATGTATCCCTGGTCCGACTCCGGCTGTCCAGTCCAGGGGCAGAGAAGACATGAAGCCAGCACTGAGCGTTTCAGCACGAAAAGGCTAGCCAAGAGCAAGTACAGCGCTGGCACCTTTCTTCTCTTGCCCGACCTCGCCCGGCACTGCCTCAAGTATAGACGCCAACAAGGTGGCGTCAAGGACGACCTTGTTCCGCATCGTCCAGATTGCGTGAGAGACTTGGGTGCACTGCTGAGTTGTGATACAATCTCGGCTTGTAACTACCATCTCCAGGGAGGAGTTCAACGATGGCCAAGGCCAACCCCGTGAAAGTGATTGCATTCCTCAAGGCAAAACCAGGCATGAGTCGAGCCGAGTTCGAGAAGCGTTGGGTAGCAGGCCACACACCACTGACGCTCAAGTTCAAGAACATGAAAGGCTACCGGGTGAACGTGGCAATCGACGAGTTCCAGGATTTGCAGGGCGAGCTGCCGTACGACGGGACCGCCGAACTGTGGTGGGACTCGCTCGAAGATATGCACGAAGACTTTGCCTCTGCCGAAGGCAAGATCGCAGGCGCTGACGCCGACAGCTTCACCGCTGTTCGGTGGCATCTTTACACACGAGAGCATATCATCAAGTAGTACGGCCCGAAACAGACTCTGGCGACTGGCCCATCGGCCTGTGGTGAGCCAAGCTGCGGGTTGGCTCGACTCTTCGACAACCGCCCACAGGCAGCCTCACGACCCAAGATGAGGATCCCCGCCGTCGGTCTGGGGGACCCTTACGAAGTGGCTGTAGGTCGGTAGGTTGACGCCTCGCGCTTTCTCGTGCGGCCGGCGTCTTGCTACCCCTTGTACTTTCGGAACAGGAATCCTGCGCGGGTGCTGACAGCAGTCGCGCCACGTGATTGCTGCGAAACAGATCGATGCTGGCGAGAGGTCAAAACGAATGATTGACACGCTCATCTCCGGCGGAACAGTGGTGACCATGGACCCATCCCGCCGGGTCATCGAGGATGGGTCGGTGGCGATCGAGGGCGGCCGCATTCTTGAGGTTGGCAGGTCGGATGATCTGCATGCGAAGTACACCGCGGCTCGAACGATCGATGCACACCACAAAACCGTGCTTCCGGGCCTGATTGATGGACACTGTCATGCTGGTCACTCGCTCACCAAGACAATCGGCGCGGACGACAGCCGACGCTGGTATGAGGCCGTAGAGCAGATCTATGCCCTGGGGTCAAGCGAGGAGTTCTGGCAGGCGGATGCCCTGCTCTCGTCGGTTGAGCGCCTGAAGAGCGGAACAACCACTTGCGTGGTGCTCTTTGGTGGCGGCAATATGATCATGCGCACCGATGATGTGCGTTACGGTGATTTGCACTGCGAGGCGGTGCGCGATGTAGGTGTGCGGGAGTTCCTGGCGGTAGGGCCGAACACGCCACCTTTTCCCCATCGCTACGTGCAGTGGAGTGGTGACGGGCGGCGCGAAGTGATGGTGAGTTTTGAGCGACAGATGCAGGTGAGTGAGGAGCTGATCCGGAGGTGGCACAACAAAGCAGAAGGTCGCATCCGCATTTGCATGGCTTCTCCAGTGATCGAGCCAGACGACGTGCCTGACAAAGCCGTACTGACCATGGTTAGCGATCAGGCTCGCGACGTCCGTTCACTCTCGCGCAAGCATGGCTTGCTGTTCACCCAGGATGGGCACACCCGTGGCACGGTGGAGTTTGCGTACAATGAGCTCGGGGTCTTGGGCCCGGATGCGCTTCTGGCCCATGCGACGAACCTGACGCCGCACGAAATCGAGCTGTGTCGGGCTACCGACAGCCGCATCGTGCATAACCCAACATCGGTTGCCTCCATCCTCCGGCGCTGTCCGGTTCCCGAGCTGCTGGACGCCGGGGCAACTGTGATGCTGGGATCAGATGGCAATGGGCCAGACCGTGGGTTTGATATGTTTCGGCACATGTTTTACTGCATGCGCTATCACCGCACGTATTATCATGATCCGAAGGTGCTGCCGCCGGGTAAAGTGCTGGAGATGGTCACGGTGGATGCGGCACGAGCTCTGGGGCTGGAGAAGGAGATTGGTTCACTGGAGGCCGGGAAGCAGGCAGACGTGATTCTCGTGGACATGTACAAACCGCACCTGTACCCGTTTCACATGCCGGTCCATCGGTTGTTGTACTTTGCTTTTGGGAGCGATGTTGACACGGTGATTGTGCAAGGCAAAGTGGTGATGGAGGGGCGAGAGGTCAAGACGGTAGACGAGTCGGAGGTACTAGAGAGGGCGCAGCGCGCTGCGGATGAGGCTATGGCGGCTGGTGGGTTTGCGCCGCTGCTGGAGATCCCTGAGGGGTTCTGGGGTCGCAGCAGATACTGAGTCAGTCAAGCACCTGCTGTCGCCACCACGATACCCAACCTACTGCTCTATCACTCCCTTCTTCTGATCGTATCTACATACTGGAAAGGCATTGCATACCATGGAAAAGACCGTATCGATCGCCTATGGCGAGAATAGCCGACTGGTTCGTGTCCCCGCAGCCAACCTCGCCTGGGTAGTGGGCCCCAAGGAGGTGCCGCCTGTACCCGATGTCGCGGCGGCAGTGCATGACGCCGTCCGCGCGCCCATTGGGTCACCGACTTTGACCGAGCTGGTGGCCCGGTATGGCACCAGGACTGTTGTCTTGGTGGATGATGGTACGCGGTCCACGCCACAGAGACAGATTCTCCCGGCTCTACTAGACGAACTGAACGCTGCCGGTGTACCAGATGGTGAGATAACTGCCGTAATTGCTCTTGGTACCCACCGGGAAATGAATCCGGCCGAACGCCTGCAGCGTTTTGGCGCCGAGGTGATTGAGCGCATTCAGGTTCTTAATCTATCCACTGACCCGGCCGACTTTGTGGATGCAGGCATTACGCCATCAGGGGTGCCCATCCAGGTTGCCAAGATCTATGTGGAGAGCGACATCAGTATCGCCGTGGGCAATATCATTCCCCACATGTATGCGGGTTGGGGCGGCGGTGCCAAAATGGTACAACCCGGCGTGAGCAGCCCGCTGACCACGGCCAAGACACATCTCTTAGCGGGGCCTCGCGTATATGAGTTGCTGGGGAAGGCCGACAATCCAGTCCGCGATGAGATGGAAACGATCGCGCGGCAGACGGGCCTCAAGTTCATTGTGAATGTGGTGTTGACCCCCTCTTTGCAGGTGTGTGCTGTGGTTGCCGGCGACCTTGTCAAGGCGCACCGCGCGGGAGTCAAGATCGCGGAACCCATCTTCACGGTTGAGGTGGACGAACGCCCCGACATTGTGATTGCCAGCTCTTACCCTGCTGATCGGGATTTTTGGCAGGGCGCCAAACCGCTCAACAACTGTGGCATGCTGGTGAAGGATGGGGGAACACTGATCCTGGCCCACCCGGCTCCGGAAGGCATTGCGCAAGATCACCCCGCATTGCTTGAGTTGGGCCTCACAGACCCTGAAGTGGTGCTGCGCAAGGTGGACGCACAGCAGATTGAGGATGGAGTAGCAGTGGCCTGCTACCTGGCGCTGTGTCGCACGCGTCAGCGGGCCCATATTATGATGGTTTCCGACGGCATTGCAGCGGACGAAGGTGCACGGATTGGCTTCGAGTGCTTGCCAGATCTGGACACCGCAATAGAGCGCGCCCTTGCCCGCCACGGTAAGGATGCACGCATTGGCATTGTGACCCACGGCGGCGACATTGTGGGCCGTATCAGGGGCCAGCAGAGCTAGTGTTGGGAGCGGACAGGTTGTAGGTTCACGTACCATGCGATGCAAATGGCCCACTTGCTCGCCACTTTGACAAGCGGATGAGTCAAATCCTGTCGAAGCTCATTGACGCTGGCGGGTGTAGGGCATGGGAAGTGTGTGGAAGCGTGCGTACGGCTTGGCCCCAGGCCTTGGGTAGATGGATCCGATGATGCTAACGCATTCGCAGAGAAAAGACGGTGTGCGAGAGGACCCGGGGCGCAAGCGAAAGCGCCTGCGTACCTTGTTGGCTCTCCGCAATCCGGTCATCCTTGCGTCTGGCCCCCTTGGCCGCACTGCCACGGGCTTGATTCGTTTTGGTCGCTTCGCAGGTGCCGTTGTTGGCAAGTCGACTACTTTCTTGCCTCGGACCGGCAATCCCCATCCCCGCCTGATTAGCCTTGGAGATTATGGGCTGATGAACTGGGAGAACCTGCCGAATCTTGGCTACGAACGGTTTGCCGAGGAGCTGCGCTTGGCAAAGGAGCAATGTAGCTGCCCGGTGATCGCCTCGCTAGGTCCCTCGGCAGACCTGGATCAACTCAAGACGATCGCGACGACCCTGGAAAAGGCTGGCGCTGATGCTCTGGAGCTGGACTTTAAGTGGGGGTTTGATCCTCAGACTGGGAATACGGGCAACGATATCAGCAGCTCCGGCGTTTTTGACCAGGGAGTCATTTCGGCCACCATCTTGGGCCTCAAGGACGTGGTGTCGGTTCCCATTATCGCCAAGCTTGTCGCTTTTGCCGGGGATATCGTGGAACACGCCCAGGCGGCCGAGGCGGCCGGCGCCGGCGCCATTACGGCCATCAACACCATATTCCCGGCCATGAAGATCGACATTCACAGGCAGACGCCAGCACTCTCCAGCGTTTTCGGAGGGTTATCTGGAAAGTCGATTTTGCCGCTGGCCGTCGCTGCCGTATATCGGATCTATGAGGCGGTCAACATTCCCATCATTGGATGTGGAGGCGTGACATCTGGAGAGGATGCCCTCGAGCTTAACATGGCCGGGGCGGATGGTGTTGAGATGTGCACAACGGCAATGGTGGAAGGACCCTCTGCGTTTCGACGGGTCAATGACGAGATCGACAATCTCCTGCAAGAGTTGGGATTCGCCTCAGCGGAAGAGTGCTGCGGTTTGGCCCACCGCTAGGCCGAAACTAGCACGGCGCTTCTGCAGGGCAAGAGCTGCTCAGTCCCTTGCCACAATGCATGCACGAACACAAGCGAGGAATCTGCCGGTACAGATCGAACACGTAGAGAACGGGTGCGCTGTGGGAAAAGTCATCACCAGATGTCTGGTGTCACGCAGCTGCATGCCAAGCAAGAATGGAGGCTACCGTTGGCCAATCGAGATGAATTGCTTGCCAGGGCCCATGACTACGATGCTGAGGCAATGCGTCTGCACCCGCTCTACCGTGGCAAGATCGGCATGACTGCCAAGTGTCCCGTGCGCGACCTCGCGGACTTTTCGGTGTGGTACACGCCCGGTGTCGCCGCCCCGTGTCGGGCCATCGCCCAGGATCCGCGCCTGGTCTACGAGTATACCAACCGGGCCAACACCGTAGCCATTGTGACGGATGGCACGCGGGTCTTGGGGCTTGGCGACATCGGCCCCGAAGCTGGCCTGCCGGTAATGGAGGGCAAGGCGCTCCTCTTCAAGTACCTGGGCGGCGTGGATGCCGTCCCTCTGTGCCTTGGTACCCATCGCGCGGACGAGATTGTCCAGGTGGTCAAGTGGATCCAGCCGTCGTTCGGTGGGATCAACCTCGAGGATATCGCGCACCCCAAGTGCTTTGATATTCTCGATGCCTTGCGTGCTGATGCGGATGTACAGATCCCTGTTTGGCACGATGACCAGCAGGGTACTGCCACAGTCCTACTGGCTGGGCTCATCAATGCTCTGAAGATAGTGAGCAAGGAGCTTTCGCAAGTGCGCATCGCCATGTTTGGGTTTGGTGCGGCAAACGTAGCGACGTTGCGACTGCTGAAGGCCTATGGAGTTGACCCTGCCAGGTTGATAGCTGTGGACTCCAAAGGAATTCTTCACCGTGGCCGACTCGACATTGAGGCAGAGCAGGAGACCTTTCGGCACAAGTGGGCCGTCTGTCTGGAGACGAATGGCGACGACCGGCGTGGCGGCGCCGCTGAAGCGATGCGCGATGCCGATGTGTGCATCGCCTTCTCCAAGCCTGGTCCAGGAACGATCAAGCCACAGTGGGTGCAGTCTATGGCCAAGGATGCCATAGTCTTTCCGTGTGCCAATCCCGTGCCCGAGATCTGGCCTTGGGAAGCTCGCGAAGCCGGTGCTCGCATTGTCGGCACGGGACGTTCAGATTTCCCCAATCAACTAAACAATTCGCTGGGTTTCCCTGCCATTTTCCGTGGTGCCCTGGACGTGCGCTCCAGCACGATTACCGATGAGATGTGCATCGCTGCGGCTGAGGAGTTGGCCCAATGTGCAGAAGATGCTGGCTTGAGCGAAGAGCACATCGTGCCAAGCATGGAGGATGTCGATGTCTTTGTGCGAGAGGCAATGGCCGTGGCGCTAAAGGCACAAGAGCAAGGGGTTGCTCGCAAGACAATGCCGCGGCAAGAGCTGCAGCAAAGCATCCGCTCAACCATCTGGGCTGCTCGAGAACAGGTGCAGGTCCTGATGAGGGAAGGCCTCATCCCGCCAATCCCCCCCACCGTGTCTTAGCACAGCCAGCACCTTCAGCTCAGGTAGATGTTGTCGTTGGCGCATCTCCATAACACGCTGGCTGTTGATCTGTTAAGCACATGGCGTGCCAGTGGAGCACACGTGCATGGCAGCGCGTCGCTTGCGACGCTTGTCGGCCTCGTGTATACGGGGTTGCTGGACTGCCTTGAGATTGCGAGGAGTCTGGTTGGCCGAATCGGGCTCCGCCGACGATTGGCTAACAGGGTAGGACGGGGTGCCTAACGGCCTGGATCTTGCCGTCGCCGAGCTCGTAGATGGTATCAGCATATTCCTCTACGATGGGATCGTGCGTGGCCATGATTAGGGTTGTGCCCTGGCTAACGACGATGTGGCGGAACAGGGCCATGATCTGTCTGCCAGTTATGCTGTCCAGTTCGCCGGTGGGCTCATCGGCCAGAATCAACTGGGGTCTGGTGGCCATGGCGCGGGCGATAGCAACGCGCTGCTGTTGTCCGCCGGACAATTCCCATGGGCGGTGGTGCGCCCACGGCTCCAGGCCCACCAGTTGCAGGGCCTGTCTGGCAAGCTTGGTATGGTCTTGCCGCGTGCCGGCAATGCGGAGCATCAGCTCGACATTCTCAAAGGCGGAGAAGGTTGGGAGAAGGGCAAACGACTGGAACACAAAGCCGATGCGGTGCCTGCGCAAGTCAGTCAGTTGCGTTCCCGACATCGTGGATAAAGGCTGATCATAGACGAATACTTCGCCGCTGCTGGGGCGGTCGAGGCCCCCGATGATGTTCAGAAGAGTTGTCTTGCCCGAGCCCGATCGACCTTTGAGTGCAGCGAAGGTGCCCTGTTGTACGTCTAAGGTGACACCTCTCAGTGCAGCAACCTCGCTCTGGCCTACTCGGTAGACCCTGGTCACCCGATCAAGTCGCACAGCGCACGGCTCGTTGTCCGCCGTGGGAGCTATGGAACTAGGCAATCCTGACCTGAACTCCTCTGAGCCTTGCAGGATTTGTCCTGTCACCTTGTCCTCCCACGGAGCCGGGTCAACCAGCTCTTGCGCGGCTTGGGCGGCTCATCGTGGAAGAGCCGGCGCACCTGAGCTTCTACACTGAGTAGCGAGTCGTCGGTCGACCGACCTGAACACCCGATGGGCTGAATGAGCAACCCGCCGTCTGTCGGTTCCAGCTGGACGCGGTCACCAATGGCATACTGGTCCAGATACTCTCTGGGGATCTGCAGGCGCCCAGCTGAATCCAGCACGATGTACTCGTGGTATGTCACGCTCGGCGTCGGGCATTCCGCCCCCTCTGGGGGACGATCACCAACCATCGCATGCTCCAGATCACTGACCTGACGGATTGTCTCAGTACTGGTTTTCCCATCGCGGATCGCAACCACGCGGTCCACCTGCCCGGCCACACGCGGATCGTGCGTGACAATGAGGATTGTCAGGTCCATCTGATCCCTGAGGCGATGGAAGATGCCCAGCACCGCTTGCGCGGCGGCCGTGTCAACTTCGCCGGTAGGCTCATCACCCAGCAGTAGTGTGGGTTTGTTCGCCAACGCCACGGCAATGCCAATGCGCTGCTGTTCACCTCCGGAGAGCTGTGTCAGGTGGTGGTTTCGCCGATCGTAGAGCGAGACAGCGTCTAGCAACTCCTTTGCCCAACTGGCCTTCTCCTTGTTCCGCATCCCGGCCACCGTCATGGGCAACTGCACATTCTCCATTGCCGTCAGGTACGGTATCAAGTTGCGTGCCGTCTGCTGCCAAAGGAAGCCAACTCGCGTGCGTCGGTAGCTATCCAGCGCTTTGTTCGACAACTTGAGGAGATCAGAGCCATCGACGGTAACGCGTCCTGCAGACGGACGATCCAATCCGCCGAGGATATTGAGCAGAGTTGATTTGCCAGATCCCGATGCGCCAACGATGCCCAGCATCTCGCCGCGCTGCACGATGAGGTCCAGACCCTGGAGGGCGACCACCTCCAGATCAGCGACCTTGTAAATCTTGACCAGGTTCTCGCAGGTGATAATGGCTTCCATTAGCCGACTTCCCCTAGCTTGATCGCTTCAAACACCCGCATGCGGGCCAGCAGGAACAAAGTGACCGCGACGCTCAGCAGCAGCATTGCCCCAAAGACCGAATAGATCTGGAAGATATCCCCCCAGGCGATCTGAACAACGAAAGGAGGCGTCTGTGCATGCTCGCCCCCGCGTACTTGAAGGAAGGGGATGAAGATTCGGCTAGCGAGGATGCCAAGCGTCGTGCCTGCGAACGCCCCAGAGAGAATCAGCGCGAGCTGTTCGCCAGCCAGGAATGCCGTCATCTGGCTGACTGACAGCCCCGTTGCCCGCAATACACCCAGCTCGATAAAGCGCTGTCGGAATGAGAACACGCTATGAAGCAGGAACCCTGTCAGCGTGAGGCCTGCTGCGGCAAGGAATCCGACTGACAGCACGCCAAACAGTCCTTGCCGCGCGGGCTGCATCTGCTCTTTGAGGATAAGCTCACGGGCGTCTTGGCGGGAAGTGATCATGAAACCGACGGCCTCCAAGTTGGCAATGATGCGCTCCGTGCTATGATTGCCATCGGTGCGGAGCCAGACATCGTAGGGCCACTCGTACCCCACGCCCTGGAAGGCATAATCCAGGTTGCCCAAAAAGAAGGGGCCATCCTCCGGATACTGTGTCGGCAGCAGGTCAAGAACGCCCACCACCACGAACTCGACGGTCCTGCGAACGGGCCCAACCGCGAGGTCCAGCCGCAGCGGGTTTCCAATGCTCAAGCCGTTGCGTGCCAGAAAGCCGCGCTCTACCAGTACGCCCCGGCGGTTCAAAGCAAGGAGATTCATTAGCTCTCCCAACGATGCCGGTGCATAGTCCGATCGGAAGGACGCTACCTGAGCAAAGTCCACACGATCGACGCCGACGAACGTGCCGTCCTCGCGACCGCTGACGTTAGATCGCGCCGGGTATCGGCCGACTCGAGCCGCTGCTGTTACACCTTCGACCTCGAGATGTTGGCTGACTGGCAAGAAGAGCCAGACTGCGCCTTGCTGCTCAGCGGTTTCGCTGCCTTCGGCCAGCAGCTCAGCGATGAACGGAGACGATGGGTCTCCACTACTCTCTCCAAGCTCGCCAAGCCGCAGGTCAGAACCTACTTCGTAGTAGACCTGATCCAACAGGTGTCCATCCAGGGTGAGAGCCATCGAAGCGGTGAAGGCCGCCAGGCCCAGGGTCAGGATCAGCAACAGCAACGCACCGGTATAGTTGCGCGCAGATCGCGCAAGGTGGCGGAGCGCGAGTACAGCGGAGGGTCCAGGTACAAGCTGTGACAACCAGGCAAGCCCGGACATGAGCAACGGAAAAATCCTCATGAAAACCAGGCTGGTAGAGAAAATGAAGAGGGTAGGTACGAGAAAGAGCAGCGGGTTCTGAAACGGATCTGAGCTCGCCCCACCTCCCAGGTTCATGGCGAGGGTGCCACGCTGCTTGAGCAGGTAGTATCCATATAGCGGCGGCACAAGCAGGAAAAGATCCAGGAAATAGCGCTGCCATGCCGGTTGCCGCAACGAGCGGGCCTGCTCCTGCTTATGTGTAACCACTGTATGACCCGCTGCGGAGAATGCCGGAATCAGCGTGGTTACAAGAGCCAACAATACTGCTCCGAGCCCGAAGCGCAGGCTGCTCCACGTCAACCGGATGGTCAGCCAGGGGCGGTTGACCAGGGTCAGGAAGGAACGGATCTGTCCCATGATCAATGCAATGCCCTCGCCTAGTGGAATCGCCAGGACGAGGGCCAGCGCGCCCAACATCAGCCCCTGGACGACATATACTCCTAGAATCTGAATTCTCGTCATGCCACGACTGCGCAATACGGCAATCTCCGTCTGCTGGTGGCGCACTGCCATGCCCGCGACTTGCGCGACAAAGTACAGAATAAGACTGAAAATCGGGATAGTGAAGACGGAGAGCAGAATCGTGAGCAATCGAGCTTCATAGCGATAGTTGGCCAACGCCTTGACCGGTGACAGATCGAGGCCAATGTTGGGCAGTAGCAGGGCAGCCCGTGACTGGCTTGTGGCAATGCGGCCAAGCAGCGCCGGCACGTGCTCACTGTAGACACTCGATCCGTCGAGGAGCATGTACCACGACGCGAGGTAAACCTCACCGGCCATTGCCGGAGCGATGCGCTGTTGAAAAGCATTCTCGGTCACCAAGGCAGTGCGCTCGAAGGCATTGGGGGTATTGAACCAGTATGGGTCCTTTGGGTCAGCTGCTTCCCAGATGCCCGCGATGCGGACGCGGATCTGCGTCGGTTGGCTACCGTCTTGGCCACGCTTGGTGTCACCAAAGAGAAGGTACTCTTCTCCTACCTGTAGGCCCAGGTTGTTGGCCAGGGTGTGATAGACCACGGTCTCAAGCGCCTCACTCGTGGCCTGGGATTGAGCGGGTAGGGCACCCTCTTGCAGCGTTATGTGCGTGGCCATATCGCTGATGGTACCGATGGCGACCCACTCCAGGGGGTTACGCACACTGGCGTAAGCTGCCTCAGATACGGGGAAAAGCCTAAAGTTGTCGGTCCTCACATGGCGCAGAATGCGCTCGGCACGAAGACCAATCTCAGATGCCACCGGACCTTGCAGGTAGGCATCAGCGTCGCCGATGTCCTCCAATTCCAGCGGGCCGTGCCACGAACCTACATAGCGGAACATGAAGGCATAGGGTGGAATGCCACGCTTGTCCTGTGTTAGCTGCTGATACAAGAGGCGGTGATTGACTGCGTCCGAGTAAAGGGGTACGCTCAGACTCAGCGCCGCCGCGACTGTCCAACCCAGTAGCAAGACAAGCGTGAGGACTTTGTTAGCCCAGATACGTTTTGCAGTGATGCGCAAGACGGCAAGGAGATTCGAAACCATGGATTACTGCGCCTCTACTGGCCAATCACGAGTTGACCCTCTTGGAGACCGTCAAGAATCTCGTAACGTTCCTTCCCCTGGAGGCCTACAGTCACGTCGACGCGACGCTGACGGTCAGCATCTTGCAGAATGACAAAGTTGCGTCCCTGGAAGTTACGCAGAGCCTCGGGCGGAAGCCACAAGACATCTGCTTTCCGCTCAATGACGATCACGACGCGCGCCAGGTCGCCCAGTTCTAGCTTCTCAATGTCACCCTCGATGCGGATGCGGGCCGTCTGATCAGCATCAACAGAAGGCCTATCGCTGCCGCCACTCCCATAGGGATACGGCAGACGGCGTACGGTGCACTGCCAGGTCTCACCGGGGTAGCTGCTGAGAGATGCGGTGCCGACCTGTCCCTCAACCAGGTCCTGGAGCTGGCTGCTGATAAGGGTGGCACTGGCCTCAATGGCTGAGGGATCTGCCACAACGATGGCTGTTTGGAACCCCTTCACCTGGTGACCTGCGTATATTGAGACGGAAAGGATCCTGCCACTGATGGGCGCAAGGATCTGCGAATCCGCGACCTGCGCTCGCAGTCGCTCCAGCGCCAGTTTGGCCTGATCCACCTCATTGACCAACACTTGATCCACGCCTTCTTGGAGCCAGGCCAGCTTTTGTTTTGCCTGGACAACCTTGATCTCCTGCAAACGGATTTCTGCTGCTGTAGCGCTTGGCTTGGCGCCGAGCTCGTAGCGCAACTGCGCTTCACGGACGGCGATTTCGGCATTGGCGACCGCGGCCTGAGCCTGATTGCGTTGATAGTCAGGGGCGTCGGCCCGACCCATCAACGCATCGCGCTCTGCCTGAGCACTCCAGAGGTTGTTCTTGGCCTTGTCCCAGGCTAGCCGCAGGAGCTCAACCTGTGTCGCGTCCGGCTGACGCTTCAACTGGTCCAGTTGCACTTCGGCGGTTTCCACGGCCAACTTGGCGTCAGCAATCTGATGTTCGAGGGTGCTCTGCGCTCCTTGTAGGCGCAATTGGGCGGTACTCAGCGTGACCTCAGCCTGCGCGGTTTGCCTCATCAGGTCATCGATGTCGAGTTCGGCCAACAGGTCGCCGGCGTTCACCTCGTCACCTTGACGTACCACGACCTGGCTGACATAGCCATCGCGCCTGAAGTACAGGCTGTGCTCCTCCACAGGTGAGATGCGGCCGAGGAACTCGAGTTCCCTCACCACCTCGCCTCTCTGCACCGTGTATGTAGGCTCTACCGGAATAATGGGCGTGGGAATAGGAGTGGGGGTCGGGTACTCCTGCTCAATTGCGCGACCAAATAGGCCGCTGCAGCCCATGCAGAGTCCGCTGAGCGAGACAGCAACGATCAAACCTCGAAACCTCCGCATCATCCTTGCTCCTCTGGAATCTGGATATCTGTAGTCGAAAAGCCCCTGATTCGCGCTGTACGCGTCCGTGGGAGAACGGGAGCGACTGCTTACGGCATCGATTGCCAACCACGGGTGCGCAGTGGTGGCTCCCAAGGCACGGGGTTGTGTGGTGCGGCTAGCGAGCCCGGAGCTTGGGACGAGTCAGCGTCCATACTCTCACTCATCGCGCTGCGTTCAGAAGGCCAAGGTCATGTGCTGGCGGCGCCTAGCTGGTCTATAGGGCGGGAGGGACTCGAACCCTCATGGTGTCACCACCAGCGGATTTTAAGTCCGCAGCGTCTGCCATTTCGCCACCGCCCCGGATAGACAAAGTGGATAGCCGGAGCTATCCACCCTGTGTGAGAGGCGACGGTCGGAATTGAACCGACGATCGGGATTTTGCAGACCCCTGCCTTAACCACTTGGCTACGTCGCCGGAGTTGATGGCAGCGCCAAGACCAGAAGACTGTCCCAAGGCCGGCGCTGCACGGAAGGACACAGAATGGAGCGGAAGACGGGATTCGAACCCGCGACCCTCTCCTTGGCAAGGAGATGCTCTACCCCTGAGCCACTCCCGCTCGACAAGTGCGTGCATGGCCTAGCCATGCACCGTGCCTAGTGGGGAAGAAGAGACTCGAACTCTCACGGATTGTCTCCACGTGATCCTAAATCACGCTCGTCTGCCAATTCCGACANNTACTGCGCAACTCGGAGGCGACTACTGTCGCCCAGCCAGTACTCTGGCGCAGTGCGTTGCGCTACTGCGCAACTCGGAGGCGACTACCGTCGCCCGACCAGTACTCTGGCCCACTCATCGCTCAGTGCCGAAGCCCAGACTTGAACTGGGGACACCTTGATTTTCAGTCAAGTGCTCTACCATCTGAGCTACCTCGGCGGATCCACAAGAGCGTTGCCATTCTATATCAACTTGTTACAGATGTCAAAACAGTCGCGCGCGTCCCCCAATTCGGTCACCTAAGCCGCGAGGGCTTTCAGTTCCGATGCCCTAGCCGCAAGAACATCCAGTGTCTTGCTCTCAAGGGTGGCAATCAGTTGTTCCTGCGCGATTCGCAGCACTTCAGATATGGCACACACGCTCATATTGGCGCAGCCTTCCCGCATATCCAGACAGTTGTTCAGGGAAATAGGCCCCTGCAGGGCCTCGATGATTTGCCGCAGGGTAATCTCCGATGCTGGTCGCGCCAGGGAAAAACCGCCCTTGGCTCCACGATGAGAGCGAACCAGGCCAGCCTTGTTCAGGTCTTGGAATATCTTTGCCAGATAGCTTTCTGGCACTTGTTCGTTCTGCACGATGTTCTTGAGCAACGTTACTTTGTCAAGGGGCTGCGTTGCCAGGTACATGATACCACGGATGCCGTAGTCTGTCCCCCGGGTTAGTCTCACAGCGTCTACCCTCCGTCCCGACGAATCTGGGAGATTGTAACACACATCTGCGCGAAACACAAAGGCAAGCGGTCGAAACCATCAATAACTGGCCTCGATCAGCAGCAGCGGTTGAGCAGCCCGATCACGCCAGTGGGCTTGAACTCTTGGCTACGAATACCAAGTACAGACTCGTAGGGGAAACGAATATCGTAGAACTATACAAAATACTTGACTATTTTCGTAAAAGGTGATACACTGGGTTATCACGATGGCTGACAGGTGCCTATTCATGATAGATGCGACGGATCGGCAGATTATCGGGATCTTGCAGCGGGACGGCCGAATGTCCAATGTGGACATTGCACGCTTGATTGGTGTTGCCGAAGGGACTGTGCGCAAGCGTATCGAGCGCTTGCTGGCGGACGGTGCAATACGCGTTGTCGCTGTGCCCGATGCCAGTAAACTGGGCTTTGACGTCGAGACAGTCATCATGATCCGCGTCGATCTAGGACGTGCCGGCCAAATCGCAGACCAACTTGCGGCGATGCGTGAGGTGCGCTCGGTGCGCTACGCGACCGGTGAATACGACCTGATCGTTGACGCGGTTTTTGCCTCTGATGAAGAGCTGCTCCGTTTCTTGACGGTGCGTTTGGCACCCATCCAGGGCATCAATGCTACAGCCACTTCGCACGTTCTCAAGAACATCAAGTTGTCCGATGAGTGGGTGCTGCCCTCAGAAGGAAGTAGGGTTGTGTTGATCGTAGATGATGACCCGGACTTTGTTGAGGTCACCCGCCTCGTGCTGGAGAAGGCTGGATTTCGCGTCATCTCGGCTAGCAATGGCGAACAAGGAATCGCAGCGATGCGCCGCGAAGCGCCCGACTTGGTGATCCTGGATGTTATGATGAGCAGTATCCTCGATGGGCTTGAGGCCTCCAAGCGGATCAAGTCGGAGGTCCTGCTGCGGAGGACGCCCATCATGATGGTGTCCTCCATCGCCAGTTCAGACTATGCCGGGATGTTTCCTACCGACGAATACGTGCCAGTAGAGAACTTTCTCTCCAAACCCGTCAGCCCTCAACAACTACTGCAGGAGGTACAACGACTCTTGCTGTGAACGCCAAACGAAGCATGGGACCTGAAGGAGGATAGCAATGGCCACGGTCTTGGTAGTGGATGATGATCCGGATTTTGTCGAGATCACTCGGACGATTCTGGAGAGTGAAGGCTACACCGTACGCACCGCCTCTAGTGGTGAACACGCCCTGCGTTCGATGAAGGCAGAGCGACCTGACCTTGTGCTGCTTGATGTCATGATGTCTACAGTCTTGGACGGACTGAATCTCAGCCACGCGATTAGCAGCGATCCGCAACTGAAGGATGTGCCCGTGATTATGATCTCATCGATCGCCGATAGCCCTGCAGCGGGCATGTTCCCAACGGATGAGTACATTCCTATTGACGCGTGGATCTCCAAGCCTGTACAACCCAAGGATCTTCTGAGCAGGGTTGCCAAATTCCTTGGCAAGTAGCGACGGAGGCAAACTATGTCCTCCTCAGTCAACGTGCTCGTCGTAGACGACGATCCTGATTTTGCGGACTATACCCGCATAGTGCTCGAGTCCCAGGGATACAACGTCCGCGTGGCGGCCACTGCAGAGCAGGCCCTCGGGATGATGCATCAAGATCCACCCGATATTGCCCTTCTCGATGTGATGATGTCGTACGTTCTGGACGGTCTGAACCTGACGCGCCAGATGCGCGACGATCCCCTGCTGCGGCATGTGCCTGTGATCATGATCTCCGCCATCGTGAGCAAGGATGAGGCCGGAGTCTTCCCGACCGATGAGTACCTTGCTGTGGATGCATTTCTCAGCAAACCGGTTGATCCAGCCGTGCTCTTGCAGGAGGTCGCACGTCTTGTCCCGCAAAAAGCCGAAGGCGAGCCCAAGGATTGATACTTGGACGCCGATCCTCTCACAGGAGGCAGTATGTCAAACAGGACCGAGATTGTACACGAACCGGCCAAGAGAGCGATGCTGCTCACAGCCCTCTACATTGCACAGGAGCAGAGCGGCCACCTGAGCGATGACGCATTGGAGCGCGTGGCACAGCGCTTTGGTGTGTCCAAAGCAGACGTGTATTCCGTGGCCACCTTCTACAGCCTCTATCGCACGAATCCGACGGGGCGATATGTTTTGCAGGTCTGTGAAGGGCTCTCTTGCCATCTGGTCGGCGGAGCGGATACGCTTCTCGACTACCTCAGAAAAAAGCTGCGTATTGAGCCAGGACAGACCACACCGGACGGGTTGTTCACCTTGGAGACGGTGCAATGCCTGGCGTCGTGTGGCACATCGCCAGCCATGCGTGTGAATGATGCGCTATACGAGCATATGAGTCCCGAGAAGGTAGATGAGCTCATTGAGACTCTAAGGGGGTACCATGCTTGAGGCCGTTCTGACTCGCAATTTCGGGCTGCCTCGCTCTGAGAGCCTGGCTACCTACACCGCGAATGGCGGCTATCAGGCGTTGCGGAAGGTTCTGAGCGAGCAAACCCCACAACAGGTTATTGATCTGCTTATCGCCTCCAACCTGCGCGGGCGTGGTGGTGCAGGTTTTCCGGCGGGTCGCAAGTGGAGCTTTATGCCCAAGGATCCTGACTTGGAGAAGTATGTGTGTGTTAACACGGATGAAGGGGAGCCCGGCACTTTCAAGGATCGCGAACTGGTGGAGAAAGATCCCCATCAGATCATTGAGGGTGTCGTCATTGCCAGTTATGCAGTAGGAGCGAAGAAGGCCTTTGTGTACATTCGCGGAGAGTTCTTCCTGGGCGTCAAGCGCTGGATCAAGGCCATAGACGACGCGTACGCGCAGGGCTACCTGGGGAAGAATATCCTCGGCAGCCCATTTTCGCTTGACCTCTCTGTTCACCGCGGCGCGGGGGCCTACATCTGTGGCGAGGAAACGGCGCTTATCGAGTCACTGGAAGGAAAACGGGGCCAGCCGCGCAAGAAGCCACCGTATCCGGCCAACGTCGGCCTTTGGGGCAAACCAACCCTCGTGCATAACGTCGAGACGCTAGCAAATGTGCCGCATATCGTCAATCATGGCGCCGAATGGTACACCAGCATTGGCACGCCCAAAAGCAGTGGACCAAAGCTATTCTGCATCAGCGGCCATGTCAGGAATCGCGGGGTTTTTGAGCTACCGCTAGGGGTTCCTTTGCGAGACCTCATCTTCGAATACGGCGGCGGAATGAGTCGCGGAAAACAGCTCAAGGCGGTCATTCCTGGTGGTGCCTCGACACCGATGCTTCTGCCTAGCCAACTTGACACTCCCATGGCTTTCGAGACGCTTGAGGCAGCAGGAACAATGCTAGGGACCGGTGCCGTTGTGGTTATGGACGAGGCAACCTGTATGGTTGATGTTGCGCGCCGGTTGTTGCGCTTTTTTGCTCACGAATCGTGTGGGCATTGCACTCCGTGCCGCGTCGGAACCCGGCGGATACTGGAAATACTCGAGCGCCTGGAGCGTGGCAAAGGTATCTCAGGTGACGTAGAGAGGCTCGAAGAGATTGCACACGGCATTCAAGGCAACACGTTCTGCCCCATGGGAGACGCGGCCATAAACCCAGTTCTGAGTGGGCTTAATTTGTTCCGCGCCGAGTATGAATACCATATCCAACACAAACGCTGCGCGATTGCCGTTTGAGCGCAAGCGGGGCTTGGGAGGGCTTCCAATGAAGAGTGCCAAAATTCTGGTAGTGGACGACGATCCGGATTTCGTTGAGGCGATGCGGCTCACTCTGGAGCCTAACGGTTATCAGGTGGTCAGCGCTGCCAACGGCGATGAGGGGATGTCCAAGGTCGCTACAGAGCAGCCAGATCTTGTCTTGCTGGATGTAATCATGTCCTCGGTTCTCGATGGCCTGCGCATGAGCCAACGTATGCAAGAAAACGCAGAACATCGTCGCATCCCGATTCTCATGGTTACCTCCATTGCCAACACCGATTATGCGTCGCTGTTTCCTACTGACGAGTACATCGCCATAGACGGCTTCCTTTCCAAGCCTGTCGCTCCCGCCATCCTGTTGCAGCGCGTCACGGAGTTGCTGAATCGCTGATATCCAGATTTGTCGGCGGGCAGCCTCTTGGCTATGATAGCAACTCGTTCGGAGAGCACAAGGGGCTTGCTCCGGCAACGTGCGAGCAAGCCCTCTGTGGACCAGCTGGAGGTGATAGGCATGGTATCCAAGATGAAGGCGGGTGGCATCATCCGTAACGAGCGGCTGGCTAAGATAGGCGTTATGGGCGCCCCCGACCGCTGCGGGTTGGCTTCGGATGTGCTGTGCGCCCTGTCACGGGCCGACACGAACGTCGAGTTCATTGTACAATGCGCTGATTTGGAGGGCCATAGCCACATCGTTCTGTGCGTACGCGAAGATCGTCTGGAGGACGCTATGCAGGCCCTGGGATCGCTCAAGACGGAACTCCAGGCCGGGGAGATTACGCAACAGCGCAACGTAGCTCTTGTCTCAGTATTTGGCCCGGACTTCCGAGAGCGCCCCGCCATTGCAGCGTCTGTGTTTCAGGCCTTGGCGGCCGTTGGTATCAATATCATGGCTATCAGCACGTCGATCTCGACCGTGTCATGCCTCATCGATGGAGGGAGACTTGACGATGCTGTCGTCTCTTTGCGCGAGCACTTTGACCTGCCTTAGCAAGTTCCTGAGCAAGACGATCGCCCACTAGGGCTACCGTTGACTTGAGCGCGCCTGCGAGGGGGGGACTTTGAGCGATCGGTTGCCTTCGGTGTGGTACCCTGGCCCCAAACAGCGTACCGACCAATTGATCCAGCTGCGGTGGATGTTTGCGCTGGGGGCGCTTCTGATTGTGTCGATGGGCAGCCTGCTGTTCCCCGACTCGCTTCCCATGCCGCTCCCCCTCGCTGTTATCGGCGTGGTGATTCTCTATAATGGTGTGTTCCTATGGCATGCTCACCAGCTGTCGGTGTACCAGGGCGATGATAGAGATCAGCGATACCTGAGCTTCACCAATGTGCAACTGGCCGCCGACATGCTCGCACTGACCCTCTTGATTCACTACACTGGTGGCATCGAGAACCCCTTCTATCTGCTCTACATTGTCTACGTCACAGCCGCAAGCATCCTGCTTCCGCGCAAGCACGGCTTTCTCCATGCTTCCCTGGCAACAGCCCTTTTCTCCGGCCTCGTAGTGGCAGAGTACCAAGGATGGATTGCACACGTGCATCTCGAAGGTTTCGTCTCGCCAGAGCGATACACACGGACAATGTACATCATGGTCGTTCTCTTTTCCATGGCAGGTACACTGTTTGTCTGTGCTCACTTGGTATCTGCACTGGCGGACATCCTGCGCAGGCGCGAAGCAGAGCTACTGGGAGCCAACCTTTCTTGTGAGGTCCGTGCCGGGGAGCTTGCTCAGCTCAATGCCCGCTTGGCCGATTTGGATAAGGCACGTTCGCAGTTCATCCGCCTTGTGACGCATGAACTCCGAGCTCCGGTTGCGGCTATTCAGAGTTACCTTCGGCTCATCCTCGATGGCTACGTGCCCCCTGAACGGCAGAGGGAAATCATCGAGAAATCCGAGCGCCGTGCGGTCGAACAGCTCGCTTTGATCTCCGATCTGCTTGACTTGGCGAGGTTGCAGGAGAGACGTGAGCAGGAACAGCCGGTCCTTGTAGATATGGCGGACGTGCTGAATGGCGTGAGCGACCTCATGCAGGCACGTGCGGAGGACAAGGACTTGCTGTTTACAGTAGAGATCGAGCCCGATGTGCCCGCCGTTCGTGCCCGGCCAGAGCACATCAAGCAACTCTGGACCAATCTCATAAGCAACGGAATCAAGTATACCGAACCTGGGGGCATCGTCGTGGTGAGCCTTTCGCAGAATCCCAAATACGTTGTGGGCGTTGTGCGGGACACAGGCATCGGGATGACTCCAGAGCAGATGACGCACCTGTTTGAAGAGTTCTATCGTACGGAGCAGGCCAAAGCCATGGAGCGGCAGGGCACCGGTATTGGCCTTTCGATCGTAAAGCGGATTATCGAATCCTATGGCGGACGTATCTGGGTGGAATCAGAGCAGGGCAAGGGTAGCAAGTTCAGTTTTGCCTTGCCCAAGGCCGAAAGCTGAAAGCGGACGACTAGGCGCCTTACGGCCCTGGCACCCCGGGCCACCCGCTAAAGTGACCCCATAATGCGCTGGAAGGTGAGCCCCTTGGCCTCCTTTAGCCGCTTGTTGATTGATCCTGCCAGTTCCTTCATGATCGTGAAGCCAATGTGGCTGTCCTGTTCCATAAGCTGGTTCATGCCTTGCGCGTCAATGGCCACAAGCTCAACGTCTGTGACACAGTAGGCCGAGGCGGTCATGCGCCTTGGCTTGACGAGCGATGACCACCCAAGATAGTCCCCGGGCCTGGTCAGGACGATTCTCGCATCCTGGCAGTAGTCTGGTTGTGGGCAGATAACGTACTGAATGCTGATTTCGCCCTTTTGCAGGATGTAGAAGGCTTCCGCTTCATCCCCTTCGCGAAACATGATCGTGCCTTTCTCTCGACGTTCCTCGCGGCAGCATGGCAGGATCTCTTCCAACTCGCTGTCGGACAACTCGGACAAAATCTCACAAATGCGCAGGTTCTCAATTGTTACCATCTTGCTCCTTCAGGGTTTCAGGCGCGTTCTTCCGCTGTTCTGGGAATTTCTGGACCATCTTCCCTCGCCAGCGCTGGTTCCTTGTGCATTAAGGGTAAGCGGCGTCTCCCGCCCGAGTATCGGTAAGTGGAAGCAAGTGCCACGACAACCTCGGCCGTTAGCCAGACACCCCAAGGCAGTGCTTCCGGGCCTCCTAGGGCGTAAATGACCCGCGCCGAGTCACTGATGGACAGGGTCGCGAGGCCCAACTGCAATGCGGATGGCGAGACGAGGAGTGCAAGCAGGCCACCCACAAACGGCGGCACACATGCTAAGGCCGCGGCGGGTGGTAACCAGAACAGGTAGGCAGATTCGGCCAACAGGCGGCTGGCCACCAGGCCGAGTGCAGCAACTTCGGCACGCAGGTATGGTGTGGTGGAAAGCGGCGTTCGGTCGCCAGCAGGGGGCCTAACAACTCTGGTCAGGCGTCGTTGCACCCACGCCAGGGCGTATATGAGCGAGATTGCTGCAGTGCCTATGGCCATAGCCTGCAGGAGGCGCTGGTCGGTGCTCGACCAAAGTAACGAGATCACGATGAACCGCTGCATCATGAAAATGGGGACTGCACAGAAGTGGCCCGACGTCAGTATGGCCAGTCCCTGAGAGAGAACGAGGGCCCAGAGCAGGCCCGGAAAATGCTCCACCGCCGAGTCTAGCGCATGCAGCAAGCCCGAGGGCATGTGCCACCTCCTTATGGGCTCATTCTAAATGTACACACGGCAGTTGGCAAACTCGTTTTGTTTGGCCGGTGCATCCAGGCTATACTGCCGGTGGATCTGAGTACTGATGTGAGACTAGCTGCATTGCCATGTGGACTTGGGGTACGCCGCCCGAAGGCGCCGTCACCGAATATGCCGCATGAAGACAGGCGATATGAATAACGAGCGCGAATTGCGATTAGCACTGCAAGCTGTGACGAAAGCGGCGCAAGTCTGTTCAGCCGTGAGGGCGGAGATGCCCCTTATTGACTCTCTGCAGAAGGACGACCGCAGCCCAGTCACCATCGCCGACTTTGCATCGCAGGCAGTGATCTGCCAGCACCTGCAGAGTTCATTCCCAGATGACAGGGTTGTAGCGGAGGAAGACTCGGAGGGCTTGTCCCGGTCGGAGAATGCCACTCTGTTGCGGCAGGTAACTGCATATGTGCAACGGCAGTACCCTGACGCATCTCCTTCCCAAGTCTGTTCCTGGATCGACCACGGCATGGCTGATACCGGGCTAAGGTTCTGGGCCCTGGATCCAATCGATGGAACCAAGGGTTTCTTGAGGAACGACCAGTATGCCATTGCGCTTGCCTTGCTGGAGAATGGCGAGCCTCAGGTAGCGGTTCTTGGCTGCCCGGCTTTGCCCTTCGACATGGAATCGCCTGACGGGCGGCGCGGCGTACTCTTCTGGGCAGTTCGGGGACATGGCGCTTTCATACGACATTTGGGCGACGATGCGGACCTGCGGGTACACGTAACCAGCCAAGACGGCCGCACACCCCTACGCTTTCTTGAGAGTGTAGACTCCTCACACGGCGACCCTGATCTGCAAGAGGCGGTGGTTAGGTCTCTGCCTGGCAACTACCCAAGGCTCAGAATGGATAGTCAAGCCAAGTATGGCCTGGTATCGCGCGGCGACGCCAGCTTATACCTGCGTTTCCCCTCTCCTCGACAGCCAGACTATCGCGAGAGGATTTGGGACCATGCTGCTGGTGTGCTGTTGGTGGAGGAAGCGGGCGGACGAGTAAGCGACATGTTTGGCGGGCAGCTCGACCTGGTCTCGAACCAGCAGATGCTGAACAATGTTGGCGTCATCGTGACCAATGGCACCCTGCACGATACTGTCCTGGACGCCGTGCAGCGGGCGCTGGCCAATCGGCGACCCATTCAGGAGCAATGTGCATGAAGCCAGACACTATTGTGGTAGTCTCCGGTCTGCCTCGATCCGGCACTTCGATGATGATGAAGATGTTAGATGCAGGCGGACTGAAGCTCCTGGTCGATAACATTCGAGTTGGTGATGAGGACAATCCTCTAGGCTACTACGAGTTTGAGCCAGTGAAGCAGTTGCAGCGCGATCCGTCGTGGCTGGCTGAAGCGCGTGGGAAGGGTGTCAAGATCGTTTCGGCCTTGTTGAAACACCTTCCGCCCCAATACCGCTATCAAGTCATTTTCATGCAACGCAATATGACCGAGGTCCTGGCGTCTCAGAAACAGATGCTCATCCGCCGTGGCGAGCGCACAGACGAAGTACCCGATGAGAAGCTGGCCGAGATCTTTGCGCAACACCTGCGTCAGGTGGATGCCTGGCTGAGCTCACAGCCGCAGGTGGAGGTGCTCTACGTGCGCTACGACGACGCCTTGAATGCCCCGTTGGACGTCGCACGCCAGGTGCAGAGCTTCCTGGGCCGTGACCTCGACGTTGAGAACATGGCCCGCGTTGTTGACCGCACCCTTCACCGACAGCGAGCATAGACTCACATACGGAGCGATAGCACGCGAATTTCTTGGCGCTGCAAGTCTCTGGCACTAGCGGGCATAGTTGCCTCACCCGATGGGCGGCCGCCATTTTTGCTCCCTGCTCTTGTGCACGTATAATGTAGGTGTAGCCAATCTGGGACACGGCTTGTTGCACGAACGGAACAAGGTCGCCCGGTGCCGCGTCCTCACAGGGGTCACACACTCTCCTTCCTCCACCGATCCTTGCGGCATCAGCAGTTATCGCTTGTTTGCGGGTGCCGGGTCGCCATGCATTGAATCATCCACGATCCGAGGAGATCACATCTGGTACTGAACATGTCAGACAAACTGGACCGCTTTACAAAGAGGGCCCGTCAGGCCCTGACCCTGGCTCAAGATGAAGCAACAAACCTTGGGCAGGGCTACATTGGCACTGAACACCTGCTGCTTGGCCTTTTGCGCGAGGGCGAAGGCATTGCTGCTCAGGTTCTGCTTGATATGGGTCTGCAACTCGAGCAGGTGCGACAAATGGTCAGAGACACGTTGGGCTCTGACGAGCCACACGTAGTTGCGACTGTTCACCTGGCTCCACGCACCAAGCGTGTGCTCGAGCTAGCATTTGATGAAGCGCGTCGACTTGACCATCACTACATTGGCACGGAACACCTGCTTCTCGGGCTATTGCGGGAAGGGCAGGGCATCGCCATGGGCATACTGGCCAGTCTGAAGATTGACGTCGAGGCGGTGCGCCGCGAGACGATCACGAAGATGAAGGTTGGGGCTGCCCGGTCTCCACAAGGCAAAGAAGAGGGGCAGTCGCAGACACTTCTTGACCAACTGGGGATTGACCTGACTGAGGCGGCTCGGGCGGGAAAGCTTGACCCGGTTATTGGCCGACAGAAGGAGATCGAGCGGGTAGTACAGATTCTCTCGCGCCGCACCAAGAATAACCCGGCGCTGATCGGCGAGCCAGGCGTTGGCAAGACAGCTATTGTGGAAGGACTGGCCCAACGCATCGTGCGGGGTGAAGTGCCCGAGCGCTTGCTTGAGAAACGCGTCGTTATGCTTGATGTGGGCTCGCTGGTTGCCGGCACGATGTATCNNTCATCGACGAGCTGCACATGCTGGTTGGTGCTGGGGCAGCAGGCAGTTCTGTTGACGCTGCCAACATCCTAAAGCCCGCTTTGGCTCGTGGAGAGCTTCAGTGTGTGGGTGCGACGACGATGGACGAATACCGCAAGCATATCGAGAGCGATCCAGCTCTGGAGCGACGCCTGCAGCCAGTGATGGTCGAAGAGCCCACCGTGGAAGAGACCGTGCAGATCCTTCAGGGTATTCGTTCCAGGTACGAGGAATACCACAAGGTACGCATTACCGACAAGGCTATCGTCGCTGCGGTCAATCTCGCAGTGCGCTATGTACCTGATAGATTCTTGCCTGACAAAGCCATTGACCTGATTGACGAAGCGTCATCGCGAGTTCGTACGTACAAGGCCTTTGAACCTGCTGCAGCCAAGACGGCATTTCTGCAACTGCAGAAGATACGCCACGAAGCGGAGCAGGCCCAGCAGGCGCGGGACTTGCAGCTTGCTCAAGAGCTGTTGTTGCGCGAGAGTGAACTAAAGAGGAGCGTGGAACAGCTGAGGCTGGACCTGCAGGGCGGCGAAGATACCAAAGACCTGCTTGTCACCGAGCAAGACGTTGCTGAAATTGTCGCGATGTGGACTGGTATTCCCGTGGCGCAGATTGCCGGCCGCGAATCGGAGCGTCTCCTGCACATGGAGCAGGCGCTGCACGGGAGGATTGTCGGTCAGGATGAAGCTATTAACACACTCTCAAAGGCGGTCAGGCGTGCGCGAGCGGGGATGAAGGACCCCAGGCGGCCCATAGGGTCATTTCTCTTCCTCGGACCAACGGGCGTCGGCAAGACAGAGTTGGCCAAAGCGCTGGCCGAGTTCATGTTCGGTAGTGAAGACGCGTTGCTGCAGCTCGATATGTCCGAATTTACCGAAAGGCATTCGATCGCTCGCCTGGTTGGGGCACCTCCGGGGTACGTTGGCTACGACGATGCCGGCCAGCTGACCGAAGCGATTCGCCGCCGGCCCTACTCCGTTGTCTGCTTTGACGAGGTGGAAAAGGCCCATTCTGAGGCCGTGAACATCTTGCTGCAGATCATGGAAGATGGTCATCTCTCAGATGCCAGGGGACGACGGGTGGACTTTCGTAATGCCATCGTTATCATGACCTCCAACATTGGCGCCGAACTGCTGACTCACTCTGCGACCCTCGGCTTTGTGATGGTCAGGGATCCGCAGCAAGCCGAGCAGGACGCCCACAGTCGGATGAAAGATAGTCTGATGGGCGAGCTCAAGCGCACCTTTCGGCCGGAGTTTCTCAATCGTATTGACGACATCGTCGTCTTCCACAACCTGACCCGCGATCATATCGAGCAGATAGTGGATATCAAGGTGGCCGAGGTAGGTGAGCGTCTCAAGGAACAAGGCGTGACTCTGGAGCTTACGCCCGCGGCTCGAGAGAAACTCGCAGACGAAGGTTACAATCCGGAGTACGGGGCTCGACCTCTACGTCAAGTCATTCGGCACAGGATCGAAGATCCCTTATGCGAGGGGCTCCTTGCAGGGGAGTTCGTGAGCGAGGACACGGTGCAGGCGGATAGCGTTGATGGAGAGATTGTGCTGGCGGTGAAGTCCAAGAGCGACGCGCCGGATCGGGTCGTTGCGTCACTCGGCGAGAAAGGCTAGCGGGAAAGAACGAGTGGCCAAGTCACGTACCAAGTTTGTATGCCAGCAGTGCAACTATGAGACCCCTCGATGGTCGGGCCGTTGCCCCCAATGCAATGAGTGGAACTCGCTGGTCGAAACAGTCGATCAGCCGACGCATGCGCCGGCCCTCGCCGTGGCCTCGCAGTCGCGTCCGCAGCCGATCACCGCAATCCCCACGGATGGCTTTGCGCGCCTCCCAGTCCCAATCGAGGAGTTCAACAGGGCCTTGGGCGGCGGTATAGTCCCCGGCTCTGTGACTTTGATCGGAGGAGACCCAGGCATCGGCAAGTCCACCCTGCTCCTACAGGTATCCTCGTTGTTGGCCGCCAACGGCAAGGCCGTGCTATACGTCTCGGGAGAAGAGTCCGCGCAGCAACTCAAGATGCGGGCGAGCCGTCTGGAAATCGAGAGCGCCGCCCTCTATGTGTTGGCCGAGACAAACCTGGACAGCATTGTGCTGCACATAGAGCAGATGAAACCACAGTTGGCGGTAATCGATTCCATTCAGTCAGTGTACCTGGAGGGTCTGCAGACCTCTGCTGGAAGTATCGGGCAGGTGAGGGAGTGTGGTTCGTCACTACTTCGCGTCGCCAAGTCACTTGGCATCCCGATGTTCATTGTGGGCCACGTGACCAAAGAGGGAGCGATCGCTGGCCCGCGTGTCCTGGAACACATGGTCGACACCGTGCTATACCTTGAGGGCGAGAGATTCCACTCCTACCGGCTACTGCGCAGCGTCAAGAACCGCTTTGGCTCCACGAATGAAGTAGGCGTGTTTGAGATGGGTGAGCGCGGGCTTTCTGAGGTCACCAATCCGTCTGAAGCGTTTCTCTCGGAGAGACTAACGTCAGCTACTGGCTCGGTGGTAGCGGTCACAATGGAAGGGACGAGACCCTTGTTGGTGGAGGTGCAGGCGCTGACCACACCCACCACCTTCGGCTTGCCGAGGCGGACAGCAAATGGCGTCGATTTCAACCGACTGCTATTGCTGACTGCCGTACTGAGCAAGCGCGTTGGTCTGAACCTTGCTGCACAAGACGTATTCGTGAATGTGGTGGGGGGCCTGCGCGTCAGTGAGCCTGCGGCCGATCTGGCAGTGGCGGCGGCCATTGCCTCAACCTACCGTGGTATCCCTGTACCTTCTGATTTGGCCATGCTTGGCGAGATTGGGCTTTCGGGTGAACTGCGCTCCGTCAGCCAGGCGCCCAAGCGCTTGTTGGAGGCCGCCAAGCTGGGATTCAAGCGCTGCATCGTCCCCAAGACATTGCGGCTTGTGCCCTCTGGTCCGAAGCATGAAAGCCCTGCTGTCGAGATGGGACACGAGCAACACTATGGCATTGACATTGTGAGAGCGCGCTCGCTTACTGAAGCACTCGATCTTGCCATGCAGCACTAGCCATGCAGGCACGCAAGTCTTTGAAGATGCCTTTGACAGCTATCTATCGCTGTGTTAGTATGTATCACAGTTGGTTCGATGTAGGTGCTGCTTATTCCTAGTTCAGGTCTCTATAGATAGCGGATCATCCGCCCAAGATAATTGAATAGCCCCGATCCCCAAGTGCCCCAAGAGAAGCAACGAGCTAGATGGCGATTGAGCCCTTGCGTCCGCGACGCAGTCAAGCTGCAGACGGAGATGGAGCGTGCTTGCCCTGTGGTGCACGCTCTTTTGCTTGTTCAAGCTCGTCTGGGTCCACTTCAAGAAGGAGGTGATGAAAAGGGGATGCCAGGCGTCCAAAATGCCGTGGATGCCGGCAGGAGCGCCGACTGGGGTGAGGGAGAAGGAGGATCGTCTTGAGGATCGAAATCATTGCCCGTATCATCGGGGCCGTTATTCTTGCGTTCTTGGGTTGGCGTCTTGGGTATTCACTGACCAATCAAAGCCAGCCTGCCTATCTGTTCGGTATCGCAAAGCTGCTGGGCCCTTCAGTCATCAACTGGTTGCCCTATCTACTGACCTGCCTGGGAGCTATTGTCGGGGGCCTGGTCAGCCCTTACCTGAGCACGAGGCCATTCTTCTGGATTCGCGGAAAGATAGGCCAAGTGCCAGCACATACGCTGGTAGCCTCACTCGCTGGTCTGATTTTCGGCCTGATTGTCTCTGCGTTGCTCGCTGTACCACTTTCTCTCCTGCCGTCCCCGCTTGGGGAGACGTTGCCCTTTGTGGCAATGATGGTCGTCGCCTATCTGTCCGTAGTGGCTATGGTCACCCGTGGCCGAGAGATCTTTGGCGCCCTGGGAGTGCGGTTGCCCCGCGAAAAGGCGACAAATGCTGAACAAGTGGTACTGGTCGATACCAGCGTGATTGTTGACGGCCGCATCGCCGACATCGTTCAGACCGGATTCATCAGCGACACGATTCTCATCCCGCGTTTCGTGTTGAACGAACTACAGCACATCGCTGATTCTGCTGATACATTGCGGCGCAATCGTGGCCGGCGTGGGCTGGATATCTTGAGCCGCTTGCAGAAGGACTCGCGGGTGCCGATCCGCATCAGCGAAGTCGACGTCGGCGAATCACGAGAAGTAGATGACAAGCTTGTCCGTCTGGCAAAGGATCTGCACTGTCCCGTAATCACCAACGACTACAATCTCAATCGGGTGGCAGAACTTCAGGGTGTGAAAGTGCTCAATATCAATGAGCTGGCCAATGCTGTGAAGGCCATTGTTCTGCCTGGCGAGACCATAACCGTGCATATCATCCAGGAAGGTAAGGAACTGGGACAAGGCGTCGGCTACCTGGACGATGGTACCATGGTCGTGATCGAGGAAGGACGTCGACACATCAACGAGACAACAGATGTGGTCGTCACGCGCGTGCTGCAAACGGTTGCCGGGCGGATGATCTTCGCTCAGCTATCCGATCGCGCTGGGCGCTAACCATGAACATCGGAGCACACCTGTGGCTATCGTGACGCTCTCGCGACAGTTGGGCGCTGGTGGATCCGAGATCGCCTGTGGGGTNNCGCGAGGCTGGCGTGCCCGAAGTCGCCCTGCGCGAGCTTGACTATGAGGGACGGCGTGGCCTAGTGCAGCGCGTGCTCGATGCCCTGAAGGCCTCACCTGCGATCCCCGATTTGCAGGAGGTACCTTCGACCGACGATCTGACGCCGCTTAACATGCCAAGAGGTATCTTGACCCCCGCGCGGCCGCTTCTCAGCGCCGCGATGGAGGACTATGTTCGAATGGTGGGCATGGTCATTACGAACATGGTCAAGGAGGGGAACATTCTGGTGGTCGGCCGCGGTAGTCAGGTCGTGTTGCGGGATGTTCCAGGAGCTTTCCACGTACAGGTCGTTGCCCCCATGGCCGTGCGGGTCGAGAAACAGATGCGCTTGCTCAACGTCACGCGACAGGTGGCTCGACAGCGGGTCGCGGCCAGCGACCAGGCTCGCGCTGACTACTTGCATCGGTACTTTGGCGTCAACTGGCTTGACCCACAACTGTATGACCTGGTGATCAATACCAGCCGGATTTCGATTCAGACCGCCATCCAACTGGTGGTGCTGGCGCAACTGCAGCGCTCACTACCCGGCCTGCCCGGTGCCGTCAGCTGATGCAATGGGCGTGACATCTACACAGGCACCAGCGCACATTCTCTCGCAATGATCGGTGCTGGCGCAAAGCCAGTGCAATGGGAGATTGGGCAGCGAGCGCAAGGATTGGGACGCTTACCACACGAATTTCGCGATGTGCCACGAAAGGAGCGAGATGGGCTTGCAGATCTACAACTCGATGACACAACAGAAGGAGGAGTTCGTTACGCTGGAGCCTGGCGTGGTGCGGATGTACGTCTGCGGCCCCAATCTGTATGGCCCTGCTCATGTGGGACACGCGATGTCCTACGTCATTTTCGATACGATCAAGCGCTATCTGAAGTACCGCGGATACCGAGTTGTGCATGTACAGAACTTTACCGACATCGAAGATCGGATAATCGAGACCGCTAAGGCAAATGGAACGACCATCAGTGCGTTGGCGGACCAGTACATCGCCCGCTTTTTCCGCGAAATGGATGCTTTGAATGTCAGCCGCGCCGATTACCACCCCAGGGCAACGGAGGTCATCCCGGACATCATCCGCATGGTCGAGGGATTGATTCAGAAGGGCTATGCCTACGCACTTGACGGAGATGTCTATTTTCGGGTGCGCCAGTTCAAAGGTTATGGCAGCCTTTCGAGGCGTTCCATTGAGCAGATGGAAGCCGGGGCTCGCGTTGAGGTCGACGAACGCAAAGAGCATCCGATGGACTTTGCGCTTTGGAAAACGGCCAAGCCGGGTGAGCCATCGTGGGAGAGCCCCTGGGGTCAAGGGCGGCCAGGCTGGCATATCGAGTGCTCCGCTATGTCGATGCGATTCCTTGGCGAGCAGCTGGACATTCACGGCGGTGGGCAGGATGTGATCTTTCCCCATCACGAGAATGAAGTGGCCCAGTCGGAAGCCTATTCCGGCAAGGCCCCTTTTGTGCGCTACTGGGTCCACAATGCCTTGCTCAAGTTGCGCGAGGGCGACGAGAAAATGACGCGCCACTTGGGCAATTTCGTCAGCGCCCAAGATGCTCTGGACAAGTTCGGGACTGACGCCATCAGGCTGTTTCTACTTTCTTCGCACTACCGCAGCCCCCTTAGCTGGACCGATGAAGGTGTGATGGCTGCTGAGCGGGGTGCAGCGCGCCTGCGAGTGGCTTTGCGTGATATGGCCGACAAGCCCGCCGAAAGCCCGCATGATGCCCTGAGCCAACAGGCGGAAACCGCACGCAGCGCCTTTGTCGTGGCGATGGATGATGACTTCAATACACCTCGGGCGGTGGCACAGGTTTTTGATCTCGCACGTCTGGTCAATCAGGCGCGTGATAGCGGTGCTTCAGCGCAGTCGCTAGGTTACGCACAGAGTGTCTTGAAGGAGTTGACCGACGTTCTGGGCCTCCCCCTCATGGGACGCAGTGGACCAAGCCAGGCCGAACCCTTTGTCTCGCTGTTGGTTGACGTGCGTAACGAGCTTCGTGCGGCGAGGCAATGGGCCCTGGCAGATGATATCCGCGAAAGGCTGACACAACTGGGTGTCGTGCTTGAGGATGGCCCCCAGGGTACTACCTGGCGCTACGGCGCAGAGTGATGCACCGATGACAGCCATCTCTTATGCTTCACGGCGTCCGCCCCGCACCACATCAGACGAGAATCGTCCGCTGGTGGAGTCGCTGTACGGCCGCAATGCAGTGTACGAAGCGCTGCGGGCTGGAAGACGACGCTGTATTAATGTCTTGATTGCTGAAGGCGCGCGCGAGAAGGGAACCGTTTCGCGGGCGCTCGAATTGGCGGAGCAACGACACATACCCATACAGCGGGTACCGAAACAAAAGCTGGACCAGCTTGGCCCGGTCAACCACCAGGGCATCGTGGCTCAGGTCGGCCCTTATCCGTATGCTGAGCTCAGCGACATGCTTGGCCTCGCTGCCGAACGTCAGCAGATACCTCTTCTGCTGCTCCTGGACTGCCTGCAAGATCCACAGAACCTGGGCACACTGCTGCGCACCGCTGAGATTGTCGGCGTGCATGGCGCCGTGATCCCGCGGCATCGTGCGGTTGAGGTAACCCCGGCTGTCAGCAACGCATCTGCTGGCGCTGTCGAGCATTTGCTCTTGGCCCAGGTGACCAACATGGTGCGGACTATGGACGAGCTCAAGGAGCGGGGCTTGTGGATAGTCGGGCTGGAGGCCTTGCCCCAAGCCCAGCAGTATGACAGGGCCAATCTGAAAATGCCGCTCGCGCTTGTGGTTGGAAGCGAGGGCGAGGGGCTGTCAAGGCTTGTCCGTGAACGCTGTGACCTCTGGATCAAGCTGCCCATGGCTGGCAAGATCAACTCGCTCAACACTTCCGTCGCCGGATCCATCGCTCTCTACGAAGTGTGGAGGCAACGAGCATCAGCTGTCGATGACGCTGAGGCGTAGGTAACCTGACATTTGTCTCGTCCTTGCTTCGGCTCGTATAGCCAACTGGGCCAACCAACAGCGTCTCGGCTGGACTCGGTCAGAATCCTCGCGACACATCCACCGATCGGATTGCCCAATCGTGATATCTAACGAGGAAGAGCGCCGCAACACTCTATGGCGGTTTCAGTCTCTTGGTGGCAAAGCCAGCTTCTGGGTAGCGCTGGTGCTAGCCTCTGTCCCTCCGGGTCTTGTTGTTGCCGATCGCTGGTTCAACAAGCCGTTGATTTCTCTTACGCTCTCGCACCTCTGGTGCCGAATCGACTTCCTGTGCGCCCTGCGTCTGCCACCCTACTTCCTTCTGGCCCTCATGACGGTTCCGATGGTGCTGCTGCTCGTCTGGTGTGATCGCAAGCGACCCGTGCTGCCGCTGACCTTGCCCATCGCCGGCGATTCGCCGGCGATAACCCCACTTCTGTTCGCAAAGCAGAGGCGTGCAGCCTCTCTGCTTGTGAGCGCATCTTCCCTGGCTCTCTTGATTCTTGCGGTCAAGACCCTGCTCGCCCGTAGGCTTCCCGGTTGGGATCTTGTCTGTGCGCTTTTGGTCCACGTAATCGGCTGTCTCGCGCTGGAGCTTTCGCCGCAGCTGCTGCGCTGGCTCCGGTCGAATGCCGCCTTGCTGGCGAGTGCCACCTTGAGCCATGCTTCGCTTGTTTTGTACCTGCTAGCGATCTCGGCCAGGGCCGTGCCGGTCTATATCCCAGGCTATATTCTTCTGCTCGTGTTCGCTCTGCTCGTCTCTCGCTATCGCGCACGGATTCATNNTCATCCCTTGTTCTGGATTGTATCTGCGGCCATACTCCTGCAAAGCCTCTACCTGGATGCCTGGTGGTTTGCGATCGTGGGCGATGAGTATGCTTTCTATGACTATGCGCGGCAAATCGCCGAGCACCACGGGTGGACGGAAATCGGCTCCAGACTCTTCTACGGCACGCAGGTATACGGGAGCCATCCCTACCTGTCGTCTTTGATCCAGGCGTCGTTTATAAAGCTCCTGGGTACGGGCAATTTCGGATGGCGGTTTCATGGCGTGTACCTAAGTGCCATTTCTCTGCCGTTTTTCTTTGTCTTCTTCCGGGCCTTCGTCTCGCGCCGCGTTGCATTGTGGGCGTGTGTGCTGTTGGCCTGCTCGCAGTACCTGATGGGCTTTGCCAGGATTGGCTACAACAACCTGCAGGCGCTCTTGGGAATGTCAATGGTGCTTGCAGCGTCGGTGTGGAACATGAGTGACCGACGACGGCTGAGCTCAGTGTGCCTGGCCTTGGCCGTCTCTTTTTGCCTCTACGTTTATCCTGCAGCGCTGTATGCACTTCCGCTTGCCATCCTCATGCTCGTCATGTTTCGTCCTAAGCGCCTGAGACAGGTTGTGGCGCACTATGGCTCCGCGGGCCTCGTCCTTGTCGCGCTTGTTGCACCACTCTTGGTGCAACCGGACTACTGGCGAGCAATGACAGCCGGCACTCTCCTGCACGCTGGCCCAAACCTCAATACCCTGACTGAGGTGCTCAAACATCTTGCCACCAACCTTGTTTATGCAGGGGCATCGTTCCTCTACGCAGTCGAGGAGAGTCACTTTGTCGCCGTGTCTTACCTGGATCCCCTGTCTGCGACGTTTCTTGTGCTGGGTTTGGCCATTGTGCTTGTGCAGAAGGCATCTCGACCCAAGGCCTACTTGCTGATCAGTTATGTGTGGCTTCTGGTAAGCGTAGGGGCCTCTCACGAGAGCCCGTGGCCACACACGACCCGCATGTTTCTCTTGCTGCCTTTCTTTGCCTTGTTTGCTGCTCTTGGTATTCAATGGCTGGAGTCCAGGGTGCACGATCGGGTTTTCGGGGCAGGTCAGAAGCTTGCTTTCAGCGCGGCGCTGGTGTGCGGAATCGTTGTGCTAAATCTGTACCAGGCGTATCCGCTTGGCAGATGGCGCATGGAGCGCTATCAGAATCTTGAGACGCTGTTCTTGCGGGTTCTGGTCAAGGCTCAGCAGGCTGCTGGCGAATGGCAGAACAGCTACACCTTCATCACCGATGCGGGTTGGGGCATCGAAGGCATGCGTCACAACCTTCAGCGCGTCTATGAGCTGCCCACTTCACCGCTGCAACTGATCGAGCTCAGGCTGTCGGAGCCCGTCCTCAGCGAGTCTGACAAGAGCAGGCTTGCCGACTCGAAAACGTTGGTGGTCATCAAACCCTGGCTCGACGCGGATTGGAAACGCCAGCTTGAAGAAGCCTTGCATGAGATCGGCAAGGTTCCGTGCGATGTACGCACGACGAAGGGGACCGTGCGCTTCCAGTTGTGGCACTCGGGCAGTCTGGACTATCTCTGTGGGCAGTGAGCCAGATGGGGCCTGTGCGTGCGCGAGGCCGGTGGTGCGAGACGGATGCGTCGGCTCCTGTACGCTCGTCGGCCAACCGAAGCTTCAGATACCAACGTGTAGAAGGGTCTCTGCCGAATTTGACAGTTCTGAGGGGATGTGTTATACTATATGCTATAGGGGGGTATCCTATAGTCCATTGACTCTCTGATGCGAGGATGAAAGACAAGGTTGCGTTCCATTCCGCGCGTTGAGCCCAAGGTGTGCGCGGCCTGTTACGACTGCCCCGCCAAAAAGGTATGTCGCATAAAGGCCCTCGTGCAGTTGGACGCAGGTGAGCCACCCTTCATAGATGTTGATCTCTGCCATGGCTGTGGATTGTGCATTGCTGAGTGTGTGTACCAGGCAATTGCATTTCCCAAAGCGTAGAATAGACAACAGGAGAGTAAAGATGAACAAAGAGCCGTTGCACGTTACTGACCAGTCATTCCAGACAGATGTGCTCGAGGCCCAAGTGCCCGTGCTTGTGGACTTCTGGGCACCCTGGTGTGGCCCTTGTCGCATGCTCGCCCCCACCGTTGAGGAGTTGGCGACAGAGTATGACGGGCGTGCGGTCGTCGCCAAGATGAACACAGATGAGAACGGGATCACGCCGGGCAAGTTGAACATCATGGGTATTCCCACGCTTATCATGTTCAAGGGCGGCAAAGAGGTGGAGCGCCTGGTTGGTGTACGGCCGAAGAAGGCAATTGCGGAAAAGCTGGACAAGCTGCTTCAGTAGGGCGGCTTTGCATGCAGCGCCTATTATGGGCGCTTGCCAAGTCCTGGGGAGACAAAGAATCATGCCGATCTATGAATACCGCTGCACACAGTGTGGCGAGCAGTTTGAGAAGTGGTTGCGTTCTATGTACAGCGAAGATCAGATTTTGTGCCCCAAGTGCGGCAGCGCGCTGGTGGAGAAGGCCGTCTCGCGGCTTGGCAGCAGCGCTGCAGCCGGCTTTGGTGGCCTTACCGACAGCTCATGCGCACCTTCCGGGGGTTGAGGAATTCGCCATTGAGAGCCGTTGGCTCTCACAGGTATATGAAAGGCCAGGCCCGTGCCGATAGATGATAAGGCCCGGCAGGAATTGTTGTCTCGGCTGCGACGTATCGAGGGACAGGCGCGGGGCGTGCAGCGCATGCTTGACGAAGGCCGCGACTGTGCAGAGATCGTTCACCAGTTGGCCTCGATTCGTTCGGCAGCATACAGCGCCAGCGTCTTGCTCCTGAAACACTATGCTCGGGAGTGCGTGCCCGGTAGGGCCGCAGAAGGGCAGCCCGATCAGATCGAAGATCTTGTTGATCTGATGCTCAGCTCGGCGCACTAGATACCCAAATGGGGCGATGTGAGTGCATCACATCGCCCCATTGTGTAAACTAGCCGAGCGGTGACCTCGCAGAGGCCTTTGCTGCAGGTATCAGTGGCGAGCATGCTCGCCAAGCAACGCCTGGAGCAGTTCGACGGCCGCACGCTTGTCTAGTGGTTCATTGTTGTTACCGCACTTGGGAGACTGAATGCAGCCTGGGCAACCATCCTGGCAAGGGCACTCCCTGATGCTCTTCAACGTGGTCTGCCAGAGTTGGCGCATCCTGTTGAAGCCCTGCTCAGCCAACCCCATCCCCCCGGGAAACGCATCGTAGATGAACACCGTCGCACTGTTGGTGTCAGGGTGACAGAGAGTGGACAGACCGCCGATGTCCATGCGGTCGCACATGGCAAACAGTGGCAGCATGGCGATCGCGGCGTGCTCGAGGGCATGTAGGCCTCCCGCTACGTCCAGGCCTTCCTCCTCGATATCCCTGAGCATGTCTGCTGGAATCTCGAACCAGAGCCCGGTAGTGCTGAAGGCTTGTGCGGGCAGATCCAGCGAGTGCGTGGCTAGCACGGTGTCGCTGAACTGCTGCACACATCGGTAGCCAATGACCTGCTGAGTGACATCTAGCACGCCAAAGTGGACTTGAGACGCAGACATCGGTGTTGAGCGCAAAGTGCGTTCGATGCGGACCTCGTTGATCTCGCGAGGCTGTGTATAGTAGTCGACTTCGGTCGGTGAGGCGTAGGCAATGCCCATCGCCAGGTCGAGGTGCCTGATCAGAAAGGTCTCACCCTGATGAAGGTAAACCGCACCAGGATGTACTCTGTAGGGAGCCGTCGCCTGATCGAGCTCTTCCATCACCGCATAGTCCTGCGATTCGTCTAGCAGCACTAGCCTCTTGCCAGATGCGGACCTCAAGTTGGTCTGCTCTGCCGGATACCCTCGGCCTCGATAGTACCAGCGCTCGTTTCTGTATTCGAGCGTTCCTTGTCTTTCTAGATCGATCATGGCCTGCACGTATCCGGGTCCAAAGATTGACTCGTCACCGGCGCTCAAGGGCCGCTCATAGGCCGCGCAAGGCAGATGTTGCTGCAGCAGGTAGGCGTTGTCAGGGGAAATCAGGGCCTGTTCGGGATTCTGGCCAAAGAGCGCCTCTGGGTTGCGCATAAAGTACTGGTCCAGAGGGTTGTCCTGAGCAATCAGTATGCTCAGCGCTTCGCGTATACCGCGTCCAGCACGGCCTACCTGCTGCCAGGTGCTGGTGACGGAGCCAGGATACCCGACCAGCACTGTGGCGTCCAGATGCCCAATATCAACGCCAAGCTCTAGCGCATTGGTTGCTGTTACCCCGAGCAGCTCTCCGGAGAAGAGGGCGGCTTCGATTTCTCTACGCAGCTCGGGGCGGTAGCCGGCACGGTAGGTGCGCAGAAGCGGTGCGAGTTGCGGTGCTTCGCGCTCAAGCGTGGCTCTGGCGTACATCAACAGCAGCTCGGCGGCCTTGCGGGCTCTGGCGAAGGTAATGCTGCGTAATCCGTTGAGCGCAAACTGGACCAGCAGAGCCGCGGCCTCCGCGCTCGCGCTCCGTCTAGTGCCCAAAGCCTCATCGACGAGAGGGGGGTTCCAAAGCACAAACTCCCGCGAGCCCTGTGGAGACCCATCCTTGTCAATCAGGTGTACGGGCATGCCACATAGTCGGCTGGCGTGTTCGGCTGGGTTGCCGATCGTTCCCGAGCAGAAGATGAACTGGGGGGTGGCTCCGTAAGCGCGACACAGTCTCAACAGCCGTCGGATAACGCACGCGACCTGGGAGCCAAAGACCCCACGGTAAACATGAGCTTCATCCAGCACCACGTATCTGAGGTGCGAAAGGAAGTGCGACCACAGCGTGTGGTTGGGCAGGATCCCCAGGTGCAACATGTCCGGATTGGTGAGGATAACAGATCCTGATTGTCGCAGCCTCCGGCGGTTGCCTTGCGGCGTATCGCCGTCGTACAGACCGTACTGAAGCCCTGGCAGGCCCGCTTGGCCGAGCTGTTGAAGAGCGCGCAGTTGATCCTGGGCCAGTGCTTTTGTAGGAAAGAGGTATAACGCGCGCGCCTTGGGCTCGGTCAGTATTGCTTCGGCTACAGCCAGATTGTAGATGAGAGTCTTGCCACTGGCCGTCGGCGTCGCCACAATCACGTGCTGTCCTGTACGTATGGCATCGAGGGCCTGAGCCTGATGCTCGTATAGCGCCTCAACGCCGCTGCGTACCAGGGCGTCCTGGATCTGTTGGGGCAACGGCATGCGCGGGTCAGCGTAACGGGCACGCCGGGCAGCGATATGCCTTACGTGCACGATCTGTCCGTGGTAGTCGCGGTTGCGCTGGATTCGGTCGATGAACTCGCGCGGCGTGATGCCCGTTACCATAGATCCCTGTGGACCCGCCTACCTAGCGAGACGCCCAACCCGCCAACTCGGCAATCGTCCAGCCCGTCGGACTAGCAGCCCGGCCTCTTCCTAGCCCGTGCACCGCGTGCTGATTGTGTGTCAGGGCACGCCGGCGCTACTGCGCCAATCGCCGGACAGTGGCCCCATCTAGACGCTGAATCAGCGATACCACCAACTGTAGTGCATGCTCATAGTCGGCGCGGTGGATGATGCTGGCGTGGCTGTGAATATGTCGGGTAGGGATGCCAATTACCACCGTAGGTACACCGGCATTGTGTATGTGTACCATGGCCCCGTCGGTAGCCCCCCCTGGCATAGCCGAGAACTGCAGTGGGATGTGCTCTTCATCGGCGGTGGAGATCACCAGATCTCGCAGCGCCAGGTTGGGGATCATGCGTGCATCATAGAGTAGTACCGTAGGACCTTTGGCAAGCTTGATCGATGATTCCTCGGGCTTGATGCCAGGCACGTCTCCGGCGATGTCAACGTCCAGAATGATGGCCACGTCTGGGTTGACGTCGTAAACGCTGGTCTTGGCCCCACGCGAGCCAACTTCCTCCTGAACCGTACCCACGGCGTACAAGGTGTTGGGATGGGACTCGCGCGCAAGCCTCTCTACGGCCTGGACCATGAGCGCACAGCCCAGGCGGTCATCCCAAGCCTTTCCCATATAGACTTGCGGTACGCTGAGCGGCGTGAATGGGCAGACGGGGATAACTGGGTCGCCGAGGCGGACACCGGAGCTACGTGCTTGCTCGGCGCTGGAGGCGCCGATGTCAATATACATATCGCGCTTTTCCACCAGTTTCTTCGCCTCGTCTGGGCTGAGCAGGTGCGGTGGCTTGGCACCAATGACGCCGTGCACATCGCCGGCGGCAGTCTTGATCACGACGCGCTGCGCAAGCATGACCTGGTCCCACCATCCGCCTAGCGGCACGAAGCGCAGGAATCCCTCCTCACTGATCTGGGTCACCATGAAGCCGATTTCATCCAGGTGAGCCGCAAGCATCACCCGTGGCTCACTGGCCTCTCCGCTCTTTACCGCAATAATGCTGCCAAGTTTGTCCTGCTCAATGCGCGAACCTGGCTCCAGATAGCCTCGCATGATCGCCCGAACTTGCTGTTCATAGCCCGGTACGCCAGAAGCCTCAGTGAGTTGGCGGAACAGTTCCTCAGTGTGATCCACGGCTCTCCTCTTCTTTATCCATGCGCATTTGCCTATGGCAACCCTGTGCCTCAGGCGCCAGGCACTCGACACCGGCGTGTCTCCCGACGGGATGTCGCTCGTCTGGCATCGCCGATATCCGCGTTAGAATGGCAGCCCCGCACCAAGCAACCCGTCAATCAGACTGACCGCCCCCTGCACATCAGCAAAGTCTATCATCTCGGACGGGGTATGTGCGTAGCGAGTGGCGATAGAGATCACACCGGCAGCGACTCCCGCGCGAGAAGTCTGAATGGCCATTGCGTCTGTGGTGCCCATTTCGAGAACCTCAAGCTGGTAGGGAATGCCCAGACGTTTTGCCGTGTCGACCAGCCAATCCTTGACGGCGGGGTGTGCGAGCATGCCGCGATCCTTGACTTTGATGGCGGGCCCGGCACCCAGGGCTACAGCCATCGGCTGCGCCTCGGGCGTGTCACCCGTGAGCGTGATATCCACGGCGATGGCGACGTCAGGCTCAACTCCGTAGGCTGATGTTACTGCGCCACGCAGTCCCACTTCCTCCTGGACAGTGAAGACATAGTATACCTCGTGCGGCGACACCGTGTTGTTCAGAATGGATTGGATCAAAATGGCGCAGCCGATGCGGTCGTCGAAAGCCTTGGCTACCAGACGTTCACCAATGTCTACAAACGGGCGCGTAAAGGTTGCGGGGTCACCCACCTTTCTGGTGAGATGCTCCCTGTCCTTGGCCCCTACGTCGATGAACATCTTGCTGATCGATGGTAGCTCATCGGGATGATCTGGTTTCTCGCGTCCGATCACGCCGACGCTGCCATCCGTAAATACCACACGGCTTCCCAGGAGAGTCGATGGAAATACTCCTCCAATGGGAGTGAAGCGCAAGAAGGCCTTGTCGTCGATGTAGCTGATCATGACACCAATCTCGTCCATGTGGGCCGCGAGCATGATCCTTCTGCTAGCGATTCCGTTCTGTGGTACAGCCTTCTTTCGGGCAATCAGGTTGCCCATGGCATCCACGCGGACTTCATCCACATGTCGGACAATGAGGCTCTTGATCAAATCGCGTACGGGCGCCTCATATCCTGAAGGGCCGAACTCCTCGGTCAGTTGTTGAATCAGCTTTTTCACAGATAGTGCCTCCTGATGGAAATCTGCAGTTGTCGTGTGCCCACTGCAGCTAATGAGCCAGAGACAGAGACGATACCTCCGGCAATGCCAGCCGCATCAGCCGGATAGTGTTGTCGAGATCATCGAGGCTCAACAATGAGACGGGAGAGTGCAGATATCGAACTGGCACAGCTACGGCCACGCTGGGGACACCTTCGCGGCTGAGGTGGATAGCGCCCGCGTCTGTACCTCCCAGGCCGGGCTGCTTGAGCTGGCAAGGGATGCCGTTCTGTTCGGCTGTACGCAGCAAGAGCTGGACCAGACTCTGGTTGGCGATGAAAGAGCGGTCCATCACGGTTATGGCGGGCCCATCCCCGAGTTTGGTTGTTGGACTCTGGTCCTTGTCTTTGGGTAGGTCATCGCAGATGGTGCCTTCCAGTACGAAAGCAGCATCCGGAGCGATGGAGTAGGCGGCAACGCGCGCACCGCGCAATCCCACTTCCTCTTGCACGGTGAACACACCATATACATCGTACGCTTGCCTGTCGCGCAAGAGCTCGATCAAGACAGCGCAACCAGCGCGGTCATCGAGTGCTTTGCCCTTGACTGTCCGCGAGGCAGGGCCCAACTCCTCATAGTGCGTGTCAAAGACTGCATAATCGCCCACCTTCACCGCGCGGCCGCTGTCATCCTCGCCCATGGTACCAATATCGATGCTAAGGTCTTCGACCTTCATGACCTGTTGTCGAGCTTTGGAGTCGAGCAGGTGGACGGGCTTAACGCCGATCACGCCGGGAATCCGCTGGTCGCCGATGAGCACCTTTTTGGCCAAGAGCACACGCGGGTCGATACCACCGATGGGGCGAAAGCGCAGGTAGCCGCCCCGGTCGACCTGCACGATCATGAGGCCTACTTCGTCCATATGCGCAGCAACCATGACTTTGCGCGACGACTGCCCCGTTCCCCTCTTCAAAGCGATAAGGTTCCCAATCGAGTCGATGCGGTACTCGTCGACAAAGGGACGTATTCGCTCAAGGACTATCTGACGCACCGCTGCCTCGTTGCCAGACGGTCCGAAGGCTTCAGAAAGCTCTCTCAATGACACGTGTGTCCTCCTCAGATCGGCATGGGCCCTGATGGGACCCTTGGCATCTCAGGGTATTTGACCCGGGATTGACAGGCCAAGCTCCTCAGCGAACGTTTCGTCCAGAGAGGAGATGAACCTGGCTAGCAGCCGCCCAATACGCTCGATATCCTTGATCGCAAGCGTTTCGACCGTGGTATGCATGTAGCGCAGAGGTATGGAGATGAGAGCGGTGGGTATCCCTGCACGTGCCACTTGCATGGCCCAGGCATCTGTTCCGCTGGCGCCAGGAATTGGGTCTATCTGGTAGGCGATCTCATCGGCCTTGGCCGTCTGAACAAGGCGGGCGTACATGAGCGGGTGGATGTTGGGCCCAAAGCCAAGAGCAGGGCCTCCTCCGACCTTGACCGTATCGGCTTCAGACACGCCGGGCATGTCACCATGCCCAACGTCGATGGCGATGCCTATGTCAGGAGTCAGGCCGAACGCGCTGGTCATTGCCCCTTTCAGCCCGGTTTCCTCTTGCACAGTTGCGACGGCGTATACGTCCCACGAGTGTTTCATCTTCGATAGTTGTTTGAGGGCCTCAGCGATACAAGCCACCGCCGCGCGGTCGTCAAAGGCCTTGCCGCTAACGAGATCGCCAGACAACTCGGTGAATTGACGACGCAGGGTGACTACATCGCCGACCTGCACTTGTTGCGCCAACTCATCTTCGGTGAGCCCCACATCCACGAACAGGTGATCAAGCGGCACGATTCGCTCTCGATCTTCCGCGCTGAGCACGTGTGGAGCACGAGAACCGATAATGCCGGGCAACTCTTGTCGTCCGTGCACGATGACTTCTTGTCCGAGCAGCACCCTGAGGTCAAAGCCACCAACTGTCGTAAAGCGCAAGAAGCCCTTCTCCAGCTTGGTAACCAGCAGCCCTATCTCATCCATATGGCCAGCCAACATGATGCTGCGCTGCGGATAAGCGGCGTCACGCTGCCCACGCTTGATAGCGATGGCGTTTCCCATCGTGTCCGTGACAAACTCCTCGGCGTACTGCATGAACCCCGCCCGCACAAGGTCACGAACGCTCGCCTCATAGCCGGATATCCCGTTGGCCTCAGATAGGCTCTTTAGCAATTCCTTACTTTGCACAGCACTGCCTCCACAATCGACCTGCCTCTAGCGCCGCGCCATTATAGGCGATGTGCCATTTGTTTCAAAGAACGGGCTGGGAGTCACACCTACCGTAGGAGTCCTTCGACTGCCGGCACTGATGAAAAGTAGATGCGCGAGGTGGCGGCCACCTGAACGGAAGCCAGCTCGGCGTAGCCAGTCAGCTTTGGGTTTGCAGTCCTAGTGCTAGCCCATCACACCCGCTGCTATCCCTCTTGTCGACATTTATCGACGCGGATCTGATCGCTAGGACTCAAGGAGCACTGGCCGGTGTCTCAGCCGGGTTCGGGCTCGGCAGCTCGCTGGCTGTAGCAGATGGCTCCGCCACTGCTGTCGCCGTGGCTTCCACAAGCTGGATGGGCGTTGAGGTTGGAAGCTCTGTCGGTACTAGGCTCACAGTAGGAGCGACTGTGGACGTTGACTCTGGCATTGGCGTGATGGTTGGCTCTGGCGTGTCACTGGGAAGCGCGGTCGCCGTGGGTGAGACGGTCCACGTGGCAGAGGGCGCTGCAGTAGGAGATGGAACATCGGTCGGCGTGCTTGAGGCCGTTTCTTGCGCTGTTGCCGTCCGCGTGGCTGTGGTCGATGGAGTGGGCAGATTAGCAGTCGCTGTACGACTGGGCGCCGCGGTCTCGGAAGAGGTCTGCGTCTCCACATGTGTGATCAATGGAACCAGAGTTGGCATCGGAGCGTAGGTGGGTATAGCACTTGGCGTCGGGAGCACGGTCGGAATAGGCGGAGTGAGCCGCCAGCGCAGCAGAAGGGTAGCCAGCGCTAGGCAATAGAGACAAAAGGCCACAACCACCGCTACGGCCAGAATGGCGTACACGATTCTCTTGCGCTGGTCAAGATGCTGGTATCGGTCGAAGATCTTGCTCACACGGTGGCTCCTGAGAGCGTTGGCTGCACGTGAGATCTAGTATGCTATCATATCACCGTTGACCAGTGGGGTCAAAGATTTGTGCACTATTTCGTCGGCTGCTAGAATGCACACAACCGGACGTTTGAACCGGAGCCTGTCTCTCTTGGTATGGAATGCAGATATGAGTTGCCGATTGAGGACCGATGGGCGTTCTGCGCGATAGACGAAAGCTTGAGGAGGGCTGGAGCTCCTTTCTCATCACACTGGTGATGCTTCTGACGGTTACGTGGTCTGTCGTCGCCTCGGACTGGACCCCGGGCCTGGACGTATTGCCCTGGATTGTGCTCGTAGGTGCTCCTGTCAGCCTGCTATTCGCCAGGTGGCGAGGCCTTCCAGCGATTCTGGTCCACCTGCTGGCGCTAGGTGTGGGCGTTACCGGCGCTACCTTGGCCGTCAATCTGGTTCTTGAGCCACCTCTGGTGCCAGCTGCGTTCGCTGCATCGGCTCCGGACTTGTGGGCGAGATCGCGCATGGTCTATCACCAAGCCCGGCAATGGCTGCGGCAGCCTGCCGAGGCGGAAGCCTGGCTCTCGAACCTCATGTTCGTACTGATTCTCGCTCACCTCGCTTCGCTGTTGACCTACCTTTCAGTGTGGTCTGTCTTTCGATTGCACTGGGCCTGGGGAGCGGTTGTCCCGGCCGGGCTTGCCTGTCTCGTCAACGTCTATTACGCGCCGCCGCGCGCCAGCATCTACCTCATCGCCTTCTGCTTGTGTGCACTGCTGCTGGTGGTGCGCGTCCATGTCCACCGACGGGAGACGACGTGGCGCAGGAGCGAGGTGGCCTACAACCTCGACGTAGATCTTGCCTTCCTGCGCGATGGACTGCTGGTGTCGGCGGTAGCTCTCGTGTTGGCCTGGAGTGTCCCTGCGGCGGCGCGGAGTCCGCGTCTGATGAGCTTCTGGGAGAACTTTCAGGAGCCTGGCCAGCGCTTGCGTACGGTCTGGAACCGCATGTTCACATCGCTCAACTACCAGGGTCCCTCGGCACTCGTTGACTTTGGTCGAACGATGACCTTGGGCGGCGCTGTGAACCTGAGCGGCGTGGCGATTCTCGAGGTCCAGGCTGATGAGCCGCACTATTGGCGGGCGGTGTACTACGATCTGTATACCGGCAGTGGATGGAGCAACACAGATCCCGTCAGCCTCGTTGTCGCCCCGGGCAGCACTCAGTTACGGCCCGCTGTCTATGCTGCACAAGAAGAGCTGACTACGACCGTGCGCATGTTGTTACCGGGCGAGTCGGTGTTATTTACGCCTGGGCAACCCCTGCGGAGCAGCGTGGGGGCCCGGGTGGCACTCGCCTACGTGCCCGGTGCGAGCGCCACGTTGACCGAAGTATCGATGATGACAACCTTGGCCACACTCCGCCGCAATCAGCCCCACGTGCTCACCTCGCTCGTGTCTCGTGCATCGTCGAGCGAACTGCGCGCGGCGGGCGAAGACTATCCCGCCTGGGTGACAGACCGATACTTGCAGTTGCCCACGCGCCTTCCTCAGCGGGTGCGCAGCCTGGCCAGAGAGATTACTGATGGAATCGATAGCCCTTACGAGCAGGCAGAGGCGATTCAGAGCTACTTGAGGCGCATCCCGTATGACCAGAGCATATCGGCGCCGCCTGCTGGCGTCGATGTCGTGGACTGGTTTGTCTTTGTCAACCGCCGCGGGTATTGCGACTATTACGCCACAGCGATGGCCGTGCTTTGTCGTGCGGTGGGCATCCCGGCGCGCGTAGCCCAGGGATACACCGCCGGCGAGTACCTGCCAGACGCCAGAGCGTACAGGGTGTACCAGCTGGATGCCCATGCCTGGCCCGAACTCTATTTCCCGCGATATGGATGGCTGCCCTTTGAGCCTACGTCCTCCGAGCCGGCCATTGTCCGCCCCGATGCCGAGGGAGCATCAACGGTCGCGCCTGTGCTGCTTCCTGGCACGAGCGAGCGTACCCTAGACGAGGCTAAGTACGGCCCAGACGAGGCTCTGGGCCCTGATGCGGAAGCTAGCGATGTTGTCGTTGCACGGACCCGAACGTGGTACTCAACTGCATTCCGCTTTGTGTGGATGCTGGCCAGCCTGCTGGCTGCCTCTAGCTTCCTGGCAATTGTAGTTTGGCAGCTGAGCTTGCGGGGATTTGACCAGATCGGAAGGGTATGGGAGCAAGTGCGGCGCATGGGAGGGCTTATTGGTGTCCCGCAGCCCTTGTATCTCACACCCAGCGAGTACGGTGATGCGCTTAATGCTCGCGTTGCAGAGGGCGCTGAGGATGTCAGGGGAATCGTACGGCTCTACACGCAGCATCGATTCGGCAACACCGGATGGACAGCCGAGAAACAAGTCGAGATGCAAGAGAGGTGGTCTCGGCTGCGCCCTCTGCTCCTGCGCCGCATTATGCGGCCCAAGTGGCAGCGCCGCAGGCAGACCGTCGATACCTGGGTGCCGGCATCGTCCTTGCGTCCTCCGTCCATGCTGACCTGAGGCACTGGCGCCTGCGCCGGGGCCGACCGTTTCTGCGCCCAGTGCGCTTGGGAGGGAGCAGCGTGTTGACTGACTCGAATTCGGGCCGCGGTCAAAGTAGGCGTCGGTTTGCATCTCTCAGGCTCTTCACCTGGGTGGGGCTTTTGCTGGTCCTGACCATCCTGCGGCTGCCGCCAGGGCCGTACGCTGCCGCCGGCGATTCGTTGCTCCAGGCCTACATACCAGCCGTTGCGAAGCCTGTTCCGACCTCGACACCGACGCCCACGCGCACGCCCCTTCCGCCCATACCATCTGTGCATGTGCTAGGCGAGGACGCGTGTTCCAGGTTCAAAGCGGGCAGCGCGCAGGATCCCAACGGAGAGTACGTGTGCTTCCACAACGATGATACGCACGCCGTGGACATGACGGGCTGGCGAGTGGAGGATTCTGCGGCACATCGCTATACGTTCCCGCCGTTCGTCCTTGCCCGTGACGCGATAGTGCGCCTGCACAGCGGTCCGGGAACAAACACGGCCTCGGACCTGTACTGGGCCCGAGGCCTGGTTTGGAACAACGATCATGATACTGTGTACCTGTTCGATGTGTTCAGCCGGCTGGTAACAGTCTACGTGTACTAGGATCAGGCCCGAGATTCACAGTCGCGTGCAGAACTTGTGCACTCTGAGGTCTACGGCACTGTGTAAGTGACGATGAGTCTCGGGCGCTGCGAGAGCACTCGCCATTCGGCTGAGCGGAATCGTATCTCCTGATCCACTTCATGGCCGATGAACAAGAGCCCATGGTTGCTGCTTGGAGAGGCATGCCATCGGCGCACGGATTCCGTCACATCCCAGTCGTAGAAATAGTTGGTAAAGTAGACAAAGCGCGAAGCGGCTGCCACTGCGCTGCGATCCACATCCAACTCCTCACAACCCACGCTCATCCACGGTTGTGCCGATGCTGCCACGTTCCAGGTTGCTTCTTGCGCTTGCCACGGGCGCAAGATATCGAAAGCCGAGACACGAATGCCGTAGAAGGTCAGCCGCGACCAGGCAAAAAGGCCTACCTTGGCGCTGTGAATGATCGCCGTGGCAGGAATACGTCCCTGCAAGTCAAAGCGCAGCAGGATGCGCTCACTCCCCCCGTCACGCCCGCTGAGCCTCAGGCTGTCATCCCCATCCCATGCCGTGTCGGGTCGGTGTCTGCTGAGGAAGGTGTCGGCAGCTCCGGAATAGGTCTCGTCTGGCAAGATGTGCTGCTGCAAGACCTGCGTCACCGGAGTCGGTGACGGCGTGGGCGTCAAGGTGATCGTCGGGGTGAGCGTCGGGGTTGCGCTGCGAATCGGCGTGATGGTCGGAGAGGGGGACGCAGTGCGTGTCGCCGTCGGTGTCTGGACCGTGGTAGCCGTGGGCGACGTGGTTGCGGTCCGGGTGGCTGTCGCGCTTGGCGTGGGTACGCCTGCCGTGTAGTGCACCTCCAGGTAGGGCCGCAGCGACTCTGCAGGGATCTCCGAGGTCCGGAACTGATACTGGTTAGAGATTCCCTCAGCTATGACGAGCATGCCATTATTCGATGCCGGATTGCCCACCCAACTCTGTACCATAGAGGTGACATCCCACGAGTACCACATCTCAGTAAAGTTCAGCTCAGCGGTCGCTGTCTTGCTGGGGTCATAGTCGGCGGCTGGGTCATTGCAGCCGGGTACCGTCCAGAAACTGTCCGCAGTGGGCTTTCTCCAGGTGACTTCCATCTCGTTCCATGGCCGGCGCAGGGGATAGACGCGGCCAGTGACCTTATAGGGGCCGCTACGGTACCAGGCGTACAGGTACAGCTTCGCTTCGGTGATCGTAACTGGTGGAGTGATACGCGACAGGTCGAACTTGATCAGAAGCCGTTCCCGCGAGCCGCTCCCCGTGTGCAGCCTCATGGTCCCCAGATGGCCAAAGTTGGTGTCCTGCTCGTAGAGGGAGATGTACGTATCGGCTACGCCTGTGTAAGTCGGGTCAGGGCTAACCAGCTTCTGGAAGATCATGGTCAGCGGGAATTGACTATTTGCGGACGCACTGGGTCCGGCGGATTCGCTGGACATGCCAGGTGACCCCGCCAGCAGGCCGACGAGCAGCGCCAGGGCAAAGCCAACGACTACGAGCGTTCTTGGCATGGTTCGACGGTGGCTGACAGAAATCCGGTCTCTCATCACAGTCTACCTCCTGTGGGTCGACACTAGCCGACCGCTGGTCGGGAATGCCGAGCACGAGGCGCCGTTGCTGTGCTCGGCTCAACTGCATCTCTAGTATATGACGTCAAGTGGTCTATTGCGATACGCTTTATCGCGTACCGGCGCCGCGTAATGGGCTCGCGCTACTAGTCTCATTCTAGCACAGTCGGGCACAGATGCAAGCAGTAAGGCCGGGTCTGTCTATATGGTAGGCGTATCGGTTCGCGCGTGGTGGAGCTCAAGGCAGTGTCATCTGCAGAGGTTCTGGTAGGACTTGCCACATGCTTGAGCTGGCAGCCCCAGAGGCTGTATAGGGGTTCTCATAGGTAATCGATACGATGTCGCGCCCTCGAACGGTGACCAGGCGATAGTGACCCATGAAAGCCGGCTGACCCGTCAGGAACACGGTGCCAGAAACCGGATCGGTCACCTGGGTATCCAGATGGATGTGCCCTGCGATGTATAGCAGAACACCGTACTCTTTGAACAGCTCACGCAGCGGGCGTTGATCTTTTGGATCCAATTCTACAAAAGGCCGGTGGCCGAAAACAATGCATGGTTTGTCATGGGTCAGCGCTGCTCTGAGGGCGTCGTGGTCGATTCCGCTACCCTGCGTGTTGATGCCAATTAGTCGATAGCCACGATAGTCCCAGGACCACTGCAGCTCCCCAATAAGCTGTTGGAAAGCCCACTCTGAATCGTGGTTGCCAGCGACTGCACGCCAGGGAATGCTGATGTATTGGTCCACCAGGGCTCGGTACTCGACGGTCTGTGCCCAGTCATTGTCATTGACGCAGTCGCCGGTGTCGATCATTACATGCGCACGATTGCTGATCTCAACCAACACGGTGGGCAGGCGCTGCTTGGCGAGAAAGTCTTTGGGCCCACCAATATGCACGTCGGTGATGTGCCCAATGATGAGCAGCTCCGGAGTCGGTGATGGTGTCGGTGTACGGGTCTGCGTCGGCGTCGCGGTCGCCGTGGCAGTCTCCGTCGGGGAAGGTGTCGCAGTAGCGGTACTGGTGACGGTCGCGGTGCCCGTCGCTGTCGGTGTGGGCGTGGGGTAGCTTGGCACAGCGGTCGCAAGGGCTGCGTGGTGGCTGACCCACGGCAGGTAGACGAAGGAGACCAGTGAGGAGTTCTGTACTGCGGGCGCAGCCAGATCCCATGAGCCTGGGCTTTGCAGATCGACGGCAGTACTGGATGTTGCACAGGTGCTTCCCTGCGCCCAGGTGATGGTGGCGAGTGTCGCCAGGCTGATTAGCGCCAGAATGGATCGAATGCTCTTGGCCAAGTAGGGGTTTCTCTCTTTCTCAGATTAATCACAGCGGGCACACGTGGCTATTGATGATGCATTGCCTTGTCCCTGCGGGTCGCACCCTGCGCTTTGCCCTGCCGGGTCGACACATT
>DIVN01000030.1 GCA_002435875.1 Anaerolineales bacterium UBA6131 | reverse complement strand
GCCACCAGGCGGTTGCTCCAGCCGTGGGGGTGCTGGTAGAACTCGATGGCCTGGCGCAGGGGTGGGTTCTCCTCTGGCGACTGGAAGAGGGCCAGTTGCTGCGGCGCAGAAGGCTCCGGGGCGCGCAGCGCGGCTTCGATGATCGTGCGCGGGTCGATGCGCTCGTGCACGTGCAGGGAGACCGTGGGCACCTCGAAGGAGGTGTGCTCGGCCTTGCCGGCCCATTGCAGTTGCGGGTCCAGGTGCGGGTCGTAGGCGTAGGTCCTGGTCTTGCCCGCGTCCGGATCCGTGTCGGGGGTCGCCAGCCCGACCGGCGGGTTGTTGGCCCGCTGCTTGTCCGTGTGCTCGTAGGATTCGATGGGGCGTTTCGGTCTGGATGTCTTCTTTGCCATCTGCACTGATCCTTATCTTGATGTCGTTGCGATCATGGGAGGATGGCGGCAGGCATCAGCCGCGCGCGTCCGCTAATCAGTGATGCGGCCTTGCCATTCTATGGTGCTACGTACCCCTCCGCCTGCACTTCATAACTAGCAAAGACGAGACTGCTGTTGAATGTGCTCACACGATAGGCGGTGGTAGCCCCTGGCGCGAGCGTTGTAACGCTTCCATAGCCGGAGTCGATATCGACAACCTCGCCTCCCGAATCGTAGAATGTTACGGCGACCTTAACCGAACGCATCTCACTGGCTTGATCGTTGCGAACTTCGCCAAAGACCTCCACTCCGTAGTTATCCCGTATTTGTTTGGAGAGAACGGTGATTGGCTGATAGTCCAGTATAGTGCTTGTTCTCCAGCTCAACGATAGTTGATAATGAGCGATCGTTGCTGGCGCATTCCACAAGACCAGGTTGAAGGGGTTACGTTGGTCGGGCCGCGTTGCGCTCAGTTCGCTGTACGCATCCTGAACCGCAACGAGTTGATCTGAAGCATCATAGAATCTGGCCATGACCTCTAAATCGTAGGCGGGGATAGTCGAGTCATTGAGGACTTCGCCAACGACGTACCGCCTCAGGCCTTGAACATAGCTTCGCTCGCTTCTAACATGCACGCTTGCTACCGGCGGCGGAGGTTCCGAAACTGGCACCAGATACCCTTGAGCCTGTACCTCATATCCGGCAAAGGCCAAGTCGTGAGTCAGCGGATTGATCTGATAGATTGAGGTAGCTCCGGGCGCAAGCGTGGTAGCACTTGCATACGCAGAATCGGTATCCACGACATTGCCTGCATCATCATAGAAAGTCACTGCTACCTCAACGGAGCACATCTCACGCGCTCGATCGTTGCGGACCTCACCGAATACCTCAACTCCGTCGTTCTCGCGTGTGTGCCTTGAGAGCACAGTAGCCGCCTGGTAGTCCAATATGCCGCTTGTACTCCACGTGAGCGTCAGTTCGTAACGAGCAACGGTCGATGGTGCGTTGGAGAGAATGACCCGGAAGGGATTGCGCTGACCTGGGTCTGTCCTGGTCAACATCGCGTATCCATCTGCCGTGGCCACGAGCTGGTCGTCGTCGTAGTAGTATCTTGCCGATATGTGCACAAAGTAGACTGCATCCGTCCATCTGTTGACTATTTCGCCTACCACATACCGGTATGAGTCGCTGGTGTACGTTCGGCTGCTCAGGACTTCAACATCACCAGGCAGTGGAGTTGACGTTCGTGTTGCCGTCTGAGTTGGAGTTGATGTTGGGGTCGCTGTCTCAGTTGCCGTTGATGCTGGTGTCGCAATCTCAGTTGGAGTTGACGTTTGCGACGCTATCTCGGTCGGCGTTGAGGTTGGTGCCGTTGGCTCAGTTGCCGTTGATGCTGGTGTTGCTATCTCAGTTGATGTTGGTGTTGATGTCGATGTCGCTATCTCAGTTACCGTGGGTATTAGTGTGGGTGTCCGACTCGGTGTTGACGTTGCACGGAATGTTGGCACCGTTCCGGGCGATAGTCGTCTACAAACCAAAGGAAGAAACACCCATGCGGTAGGGGTCAGAGTTCCGTCGGCTATCGTTCCCCCATACGTGACACCACTCAGAGCGGATGCGAATACGCTGCTCATGATGAAGACAACAGCCACAATACAGATGCATTTGGCCTTGGTTCTTTGTTGCATAACCCACCCTTCCTTCTTCATAGTCCACTGGCGCGCCTGTCCATCTCCCCAGGCGTGCCTGACCATTGACCATCCGAATTCCACCTTGGCGGCTCCAGAGCACACTATCTGCAATCTGAACGGGTTTCCGCTGGGTGAATACAATGGAATGGCACGTTATGCTCTCCGCTTGCGCCGCGCCCTTTCCCCACCGCCTCAGCCGCAGGTAGAACACAGCCCGTCCACTGCCGTGCGGTGGACGGGCTGTTGGGTGCGATGTTGACCACCACGTGTGCTCCACCGCGGCGTCATTGCGGCGCGACGAGAGAGCGCGCTGTATGCGGATGGCGCCATAATAGCTGGCCACGTGGAAACTGTCAAGCTGGGTTGCGATCCACATACGCACCTCGAATTGGAGAGAGAACCGCTAAGAGACCCGGTGCCATGTCCACGACACGGCAGATGGCACCACCTATCCGTTCACCCGCTGTGCTCTGCGTTCTGCTCAGAGGTCAGCCGTTGACAGCCTGCCCACGAACCCATCCACCGCGGCCACATGGCTCCCTGCATCCACCTGGTCCGACGAAAGGGCCAACACCGCCCGCGGAGCCTTACCCGCTGCCTGCTCCATCTTGGGCCAAATCCGCTCCTGCCTGGCGTCGCCGCCCACGCAGAAGAATGCCACCTCGCGACAGCGGCTGGCATGTGCATTCAAGNNGCCACTACCAGCTCGTATTGCCCCACATCGTGTTCGGCCGCCACGATCCGCGCCGCCCTGCCCGTCGAAGCATAGAACCCCTGATAAAGAAAATTGAAGATGGCCCCCGGGCCCTTCACGCCCAGCGCCGCCGGATGCGGGTGCTCCTCGCGGATGGCCTCTATATCGGCGCCAAGCCTTGTCGCCAACGCTTCCGCCACCTTCCGGGTGCGCCCACCCGCTGAGTAGTACGCTACCAGTACGCGCTTTTCTGCCATGCGCCTCCCTTCATTCTCTCGCTGGCCTGCGCACATTGCCTGGCCAGGAACTGCCACCCAGGGCCCGCCGGGCCCCTATTCCACCGGACCTGGTGCTTCCAGCAAGTCAATGTACGCCACGTCCACCAGATCTTTCTCCTGAATGCCCAGCCGTCCCATGAGCTCTTCCGCGATCGTCCGCCCCTGCGCATGGCTCTGCCCAGGCTGCAGCACGACCTCCAGCTCTACAAAGTCGCCCAAATCTTCCACCTGGTCCACGTGCACGCGCGTCTGCCCTACCATGAATAGCCAGCGTTTCTTGCGCAGCGTGCCGCGCACACCCAGCGCTTGGCCCAGCACCATGCCCAGCAGGCTGGGCGTCTGCGTGTAATAGACCTCATACTGTGAAGGCCGCGGCCCACCGGCGTCCTCACGCTCATAGTACACCAGCTGCCCCTCCGCCGGACCCAGCGTGCGCAGCTTCAGCCGGCCATGCGGCGTCAGATAGAACGTATCGACCTGCTCCAGCATCACCGCCGAATCCGGCTTTAGCGCTGCCACCCGCTGTAACAAACGTGCCCTGTCGTACACCCGCGCTTTGATCTCAATGTTGGTAGCCATGGTCAACCGTCACCTCCGTTCAATCGCCTGTCACCATCTCTCCGGGTTCGCCGAAGGTCTCTTGGCATAG
>DIVN01000238.1 GCA_002435875.1 Anaerolineales bacterium UBA6131 | reverse complement strand
CGTCCCAGGGCGGCACAGCAAAGGCCGACCACCGCACTCTTGGAGGGTTCCAGGCCCGTATCCCGCATGGTAAAGCGGCTCTGCACGCCCCAGGACTGCATCGGCCCCGCCAGGCGCAACAGGAGGGTGCTCATCCCACTCCCTCCCCGGCGGGCAAGGCGTCTACCAGTGCTCTCTCCCACGCTTCCAAATCCTTAGCCTGGTGATCGGCCAGCGCCCCCAGATTCAGATCGGGATCCAGCGCCAGCGCCGCCACCCGCACGATGTGACTCGTGCCATAGACTNNTCAGGCGTTCCCAGTAGGCGCTCAGCGCCTCCACGGAAGGCTCCACCAGCCCGGAATCGCGTCGGGGTCGCAGTGGGCGCTCAAAGGCGTTGGCCAGCGACCAGCCCATGCCATCGCTGCGCACTACGCCGAGCAGCAGGCTGGGCGGATTCTGGGCGGCAAAGGCGTTTTGCTTGCCGGTGGGCAGTGCCAACACAGAAGCACGGAGAAAGCCCTTCACAGCGCGAGCAGCCAGCGCCGCGTCGCCATTCAGGTTGCGTACGAGCTGCCCCCAGTCTATGCGAGCGTAGCGGTAAAAGCAGGCGCTATTGAAGCCGGTAAAACCCATCATCCCGGCGCCGGGCTCTGCACTCTCTTGCAGGTCGTCTACTGCCGTGAAAAAGTCCATCTCCATGGTCACTCTGTGGGTAGAGATGGCGTGGGCCACCTGGCAGGCGGCCTCTAGGTTCAGCTCGGGCTGTTCCGCCAACATGCGGCCAAAGAGGGCAATGTCCGGCGCGCTGGTTTGGCCCCTGAACGCCTTGACCAGGGCCGTGGACAGGCGCTCCGCAGCGCTCTTTTGTGTCTTGCTGTCAACCAGTTCTGCCCAGTTTTCCAGCAAGGCCCCGGTCATCTGTGCGATCTCCTCACCACTCAGGTACAGCAGCACCGCCGTGCGCTGGCCATCCTTGTCCAGCTTGCTGGCCAAGGCGGGCACAAAGGCTGTCAAGGCCGCTTTCGCTTCTTCAATGCCCTTGCCCGCTTCGGTTAGGCGCCCCTGCAAAAGTCGAATGAGCCATTTGGTGCGCGTGCCCAAGTCCACTTGCGTGGCCTCAGCAAAAGCGGGAGCCTGGCGGATGGCGCGCTTAAGACATTGCGAGGAGATGCGAGCGCGGCGTACGCCTCCAAACTCGCAGTCCTTGGGGTTATTGGTGTCGTCCCGGTTCAGGTTGGCTGGGCTGAAGCTCTGAATCATGTGCAATTCGACAAACATCTTGTTCCTCCTCAGTCGTTTTGGCGGGAGCGTCCCCAAAAGGAGCGCGCCCATTGCTGTTGTACATAGCGGTCGGGGTGATCCCAGGCTAGGATATCAGTCAGGAGCTGTGCCCAGTTGACGGGCACCTCTCTGGACCTCAAGAAGCTGACGGCCTGCCGCAAGTAGAAAGCCAGGTCGTCGGGATGGGCCGCCAGCAACAGCGTGAAGCGGCGCTCGACGGCGGTGTTGTCGCCTTTGGGGTCTCGCACGCGGGCAAAGTGATCGCCCATGTTCCCAACTCCACCTGCTGCCGGGTGATAGGCAAAGAGCGCTGCTACCATGTAGTACGCCGCCTCCTGCCAGGCATGGCCTTTCTTGGGAAGCCAACGGACTACATAAGGGTACATACTGGCCACGGTTCCAGGTGGCTGCCCCAGGCCGCGCCGGAGTGCGGCCAGCGCGCCACGGTCCTCGCGCAGGTTCGATAGGTAGCCGATAAAAGGATGCATTTCACTCATCTTGTCCTTCCTTTCCTCCAATGGCCTTTGCCAAGAAACGCTCCAGCGTACCACGGGCCAGGGTTGCCGCCTTCAAGCCGCGGATCGGATCGCTGACGGCCTCTGCGGCTTCCTGAAAAGCGCGCCGTGCCACGCGGAGCACTGTATCCAGCCATTCGTCCAAAGCGGGCTGTCCCCTCACGGGCAGCTCTCGAATAAAGCGGCGGAACGCTACCTCCAACAGGGGCCAGTAACCGCTCTCAATGCGCAGTTGCCCGAGGACCATCTTGACATCCTGAGCATATGCTTTACTCTTATCCGCAGGCGAGACGACCCACTTGGCTAGGTCTCGCCCCGCCTCGCGCAGTGCCTTGCCGGCATCCTCGGCAGCCTGCAATGCCTTAAAGAGCGAGTCGCGCAACAGATCTCCTTGCTCATCTTCTGAAAGATAGGCCAAGGGGAGCGGCATGCGCTCCTGCCTGTAGAAGTTGAGGCTCGCGTTGTCGTTGGAAAGCCCCAGCACGACATAGTTGCAGACTTGGTCATGGCGCAAGGTGCCCCGGTCCATATGCTCGGCCATCGACAGAAAGGCCAAGGGGGGGCGGACGCTCTGGTCCCGAATGCGAAACAGGGCGTGGGAATCCCTCCACAAGGCCCTGTCTTCTCTCAGGCGAAGCGGCCAGGTGCCTCTCTTCTCATCTCGAACGTACACCTTCATTGGATCCTCGATGAGCGCCGAATCCCAGCGCGATCCCTGTGCCAGGTGGCATTCCCGCACGGAGATATCGCCATCCTGCAAATGTGGCAGCAAGCGGATGGTGCGGCACTGCCACGTCAGATAGGCCAGGTAACCGGGTCTATAGAACGTAGTGGGCGAAGGCGGATAGGGATTCCGGTCAAGTTCCCATATGGGCCGGTCATCGGGACCAGATGGGATCGGTCGGTCATCGTGGTATTCTAGCAGGTTGAGCATAAGCGTCTCGAACAGCGTCTGCCCTTGAGGCATAACGATCATCGTGTTGACCAGCGGACCTGCCGGATAGGGGTTGAATGGCGGCCCTGTGCCGATGCCACTGCTCTGGAACGTGACGAGCCAACGGGCTGCGCGCCCTGGCGGTATGCTCAGTCTTCCATCCTCCATCTGGTGCTCAAAGAGCGTAGCATTATTGTAGGCCAGGGACACAGCCAGCTTGTTGATGGGTTTGATCTCTGCTTCCGTGTTGGCCGTCTGGTAGAACGGATAGGCGTCATCGAACAGGTCGAAGCGTTCCCTCCACCGTTCTAGGTATGCCCGTACGGCCGCTACGTCCCAGGCCCCTCGCTGCCAGAGTGCAGCCCAAGCACGACGGCTATCAGGGCCGAAGACGCGATGGAGAATCGCCAGAAGCAAGCGGTGTAGTGCGGCGGTCTCCAGCGGCGTCTCACCTTGTAGCTCACGCAGCAGGTAGGCCTGAGCCAGGGTATCGTCAAGCCCCAGGGTCACGACCTGCCCGTCGATGCGAACACAAGGCAGCCAGGGTTCGTCACACAGGTTGAAGCGAATGCTCATCATCCCTCTTCTCTTTCTACGAGCAGTCCCAGTCTGGAGTCCAATACGAGTTTGTTGTCTCCCACGTCGCACTTCCCTTGCCGAAATATGGCCGCGCGATTGTAGCGCAGCATTGCGTGTTCACGCCAGCCCTCTGGCGGCCCGTGCGCCAGGAAATGCCGTACCACTTGATAGTTGGATACCGTCACGGCTCTCTGGGCGAGAGCTTTGGCCATCTCCCCGTCCGGCGGTCGCGTGAGGTCAACGGGTATTTGGCCATCCGCATCCAACGCCACCTGACCATCCTGCTCGTGGAGGCAGATCAGCGTCACGTTGGGTTGGGCAAGGCGGGTCAGCGCACGCCAAGCCTCGTGCAACTCGGGGTTATCCTCGTCCAGTTGTCGATTGGTGGCGCTCAGGATGTCCTCATCATCGGGCGAAGGGATCATGTTCTTGAGTGCTTTGTACTGATCCTGGTCCCTGTGCTCCATCATCCTGGTGCGGTCCCGATCGAGCACATGGCGCAGCGCCTGGTTCTGGATTATCGAGTCGCCAGCCACTTCGGCTTCATCATAGACGAATGCGATGAGCGCTTGAACGTCGCCCGGTATGGCGATCTGCGCGCGATCGCAAAGCGCGAGGTACGAGCGACCCAAGACATAAGGCTCATAGACGAAGGCATCGCTGCCCCACTGTGGAATGCCATCGCGCTGCTCAGGGCGCGCGAGCCACAGACAGGGACGGCGCAGGGCATCTGGGCGATTTGAGCGCTGATGGCGATGCAACCGGCCCGCTCGCTGAAGCACGAGGTCAACTGGCGCGACGTCGCTCACCATGAGATCGAAGTCCAGGTCCAGGCTTTGCTCGATGACCTGCGTGGCAACCACAATCGCTTGGCGTGGACGGCACCCCCCTGCGTCACCAAAGCGCTCCAGGATCGCGTTCTCGATCTCCTGTCTCTGGCGGAAGGGGAACCGCGCATGAAAGAGGTATAGATCATCATCCGGCACTATGTGGGCCTCCGCCAAGGTGCGATAGATCTCTTGTGCCCTGCCCACCGTGTTGCAGACCACCGCAACGCAGCCGCCTCCCACCAGTTGAGCGCGGAGGGACTCGGCCAATGCAGGAGGCGCTCCATCAGCCCACTTCAGGTCCAGATTGCGTGCACACAGCGGGCTGGTCTGAACCGGTAGCACACCGTCTGCATTCGCTGTGGCCCAGGAGATGGCCGGATAGTGAACCGGGTGAGTGAAGGGCCGTCCCGTGTAGGCTTGCATCAGCTCGCGTCGCGTGCTATCGGGCAGTGTGGCCGACAGCAGGACGACGGTAGTATCCATTGCCGATAACCAGCGCAGAAGCCGCTGGAAAAGGGAGGACATATAGGTGTCGTAGGCATGGATCTCGTCAAAGATGATGGTCTTGTGGCTCAGGCCGAACAAGCGTACAAAGAAGTGCTTCGTCTGCAAGACGCTCAAGAGAGTCTGGTCAACAGTACCTACGGCAAAGGGTGCCAACAGGCTGCGTTTGCGGGGCAAAAACCAACTATGGGCCACAACGGTGGCGGAATGCTCATCCGAGATCGCAGCTAGGCGGAGCGATTCCATGTCATCGGACCAGGCTGCATTTCCGTGCAATAGGAACAGCTCAGCCTGTCCGCCCGCGTATCGTCGCTCCAGGAAATCGCGCACGCGTCTGAGCATCTGGTTGCTGGTAGCCATTGTTGGCATGGCCACATACGTTCCACGCTGCTGCGCGGTCCTCAGCCAGTGATCCGCGAGGTAGAGTGCCGCTTCCGTCTTGCCCTCACCGGTAGGAGCTTCAATGATGACCAGTGCGGGTGGAGCCAGGTGAGAGGTCGCGGATACGACCGTCTCTTGCATCGGCCTCGGAGTGCGGCAAAAGAGATCCTGAAAACTCCTGGGCTTTGTGGGGGGCGACCAACCAGTCCAACCCAGTTCACACAGCGCCGTAGTCGCTTGCTGATAGGCAGCATCAGCATAGGTGGGCAGATCATTTGCCGATAGGCCGAAGAAGCGCGACTCGATGGACCCGAGCCAGTCTGCGAAAGAGACCAGGCCGGCCAAGAGCACCCAGAACACCGGATGGTCCAACTGCTTGTCAGGCCAAGCAGGCAAATCGCTCGTTCCCAGAACACCCCCGAGTTGCTGCAACATCTCTGAACGCACGGCATCCCAACTGGATCCACCGCGCGCCGACAGCACCAGATTCTGGAGGTCGTAGCTACTCGGGAAAACGCCATGGTGTCCCGCAACCGCATGAGCCATCTGACGCGCGACAGAAGGCGAAATGCTGAAGTGCTCAGGCAGAAGTCTACGCAAGCTGTAGGCGGAAACCCAGCCGTGTGGAACCCAGACCGGAACGCGTGATGGATCGAAAGCCAGCCCTTGCTGTGACAAGAGCTCTTTGCTAGGCGCATGTTGGCTTTGGAAGGCAGGACACGCTTTTCCGAGATCGTGCGAGCCGCCCAGGAACGCCAGCCATTGCCTGGCGCATGCAGGGTCCATGCCCAGTTCTCCTGCAAAGTAGCGTCGCGTTGCGGCAGGTAGCGCACTGTCCCACAGTGCTGCCACTACCTGTGCCACATCGATCATATGATAGATCAGCGGGTGCGTGCTCGCACCGTCCCTGCTGGTCTTGGCCCACAGCAACT